>JAAZDD010000095.1 GCA_012512955.1 Clostridia bacterium | reverse complement strand
GTTGGAAGAGGAGGAATTGCTCCGCCGCAGGAAAAATATGCTGACCACGGAAGCGGTGCTGGAGCTGCAACGGGAACTCCAATTGCCCAAACCGCCTTTCCGCATCGAAGGCTTTGACATTTCTCATATCCAGGGGAGTATGACGGTGGCTGCCATGGTGGTCTTTGAGAACGGGGAAGAGAAGACTGCCGATTATCGCCGGTTCCGCCTGAAAACCGTGGAAGGGCCTGATGATTATGCTGCCATGCGGGAAGTCATTGCCAGGCGATTTAAATACCTGGCTGAAGGCGGGGAAGAGGGAGACGGTAAAGACAAGTTTGCCGGGCTCCCCGATTTAATCCTCATCGACGGGGGCAAGGGGCTGTTGAACGCGGCCTTGGAAGTGTTAAGGGAGTATGGACTGGATGATATTCCTACTTTCGGGTTGGCGGAAAAGGAGGAGCTCCTGTTCCGGGAAGGGGATAACAATCCCATCGAACTGCCCCGCAACTCACCGGCTCTTTACCTGGTACAGCGGGTCCGGGATGAGGCCCACCGGTTTGCCCTCACTTACCATCGTGACCTGCGGAGCAAGAACCTGCGTGCTTCCAGGCTGGATGAGGTGCCCGGGGTGGGGCCCAAAAGGAAAAAGGCATTGCTCCGCCGGTTCGGTTCCGTGGCCCGGATCCGGGAAGCTTCCCTGGAAGAATTGCTGTCGGTGGAGGGAATAACTGAAAAAGTAGCCCAGGCCATCAAAGAACATCTTTAATGCTTCACAAAACATGATTGGCCTTTATGCCCAATTAAAACTGTTTAGGAGGAACATCTATGGGAAAAGCGTTGCTGGTGATTGACATGCTGAATGATTTTTGTACTCCTGAGGGAGTGCTGGCCCTGGATCAGGAGGGGAAAGTTTATGCGGAGCCCATCATTCCCTTTGTGGTCCAAAAGCTGAAGGAAGCATTGGCAGAAGGTTGGAAAGTGATCTTTGTCATGGATCACCATGACCCGGATGATCTTGAGTTCCAGCGGTTTCCCCGCCATTGCGTACGGGGGACTGCCGGTGGGGAAGTGATCCGGGAACTGGCTGAACAACTGGAGGAAAAAGACCGGGCTCATTATGTCACCAAACAGCGGTACAGCAGTTTTTATAATACCGGCTTGGACAAACTGCTGGAGGGTGTTCAGGAAGTGCATGTGGTAGGGGTTTGCACCAATATTTGTGTTCTATATACCGTGGAAGAATTGTGTAACCGGGACATCAGGACCGTGGTCTACCGGGACGGGGTGGCTTCCTTTGATCCGGAAGCCCACCGTTTTGCCTTGCACCAGATGGAGACGGTATTGGGAGCTATTATCCGGTAGCCGGTCCCCCATATTTGGCGGCCGGTGGTCAAGGGTTAAGGATACGGGGAGAAGGAGGCCCGGAACGGGAGTTGAACAACGGAGGTTTAGTCGATGACTTATAAACTGGTAGCTTTGGATCTGGACGGTACATTGCTCACCAAGGAGGGGCAGGTGCTGCCGAGGACGAAGGAGGTCATCGGCCGGATCCGGGAACAGGGTACGGAAGTCACCCTTTGTACCGGCCGGATGTTCAGGTCAGCTTTTTCTATTGCGGAGGAATTGAAGCTCACCTTGCCCTTGATTACTTATAACGGCGGCCTGGTGATGAGCCTGGACGGCAGGGAGATCCTTTACCAACGTTCCCTGTCTGTCCGTCATGCCAGGAGAATTATTGAAGAAGCCAGGAAACATTCCTTTGCCATCAATTACTACTATGAAGACCGGCTTTTGGTGGAAGAAATAAAGGAACAGAACCGTTTATATGCCCAGTGGACCGGGGTGCCCCTGGAGACGGTGGCGGACCTGACGGCCTTGCCTTTTGAACCGATCAAGGTCTTGCTCATGGGAGAGCCGGAACAGTTGAACGCTTTTGGGGAAGAATGCCGGCAGTTTCTTGGAGACGAGGTTTATATCACCAAGTCCTGGTCCACCTATTTGGAATTCATGCACCCGGAGGCTACGAAAGGACGGGGGCTGGCGGCCCTGGCCCGGTATCTGGGCATTGAAACCAACAGCATCGTGGGGATGGGAGACAGTTATAACGACCTGGAAATGTTCAGCCATGTGGGTTTGGCGGTAGCCATGGGCAATGCCCACCAGGCGGTGAAAGAAGCGGCGGATTATGTAACCGGTACCAATGAGGAAAACGGCGTTGCCCAGGCTTTGGAGAAATTCATTCTGGGAAAGAATTAAGGTGAGCTCAATGGAGATTGTCCTGGATTTGCATGTACATTCTTTGGCCAGCGGCCATGCCTATTCCACCATTGCGGAGATTGCCCGGGCTGCGGCGGACCGGGGACTGCAGGGGGTGGCCATCACCGAGCACGGCCCCGCCATGCCCGGGGGTCCCCACGGGTATTATTTCGGTAATCTGAAAGCAGTACCCAGGGAGCTTTACGGTGTCCGTATTTTCCGGGGCGTGGAGGCCAATCTGATGGATGGGGACGGGAAGCTGGACCTGGCACCCCGCTTTATGAAGCACCTGGACCTGGTAGCTGCCGGTTTCCATGTGGATTGTTTTCCCGCCGGCGGTTCCGTGGCAGAACATACCCGGGCCCTGGTGAATGCCATGGCCGGGGGCTGGGTGGATATTATCGTGCATCCGGGGAACCCCCAGTTCAGGATTGACCCGGTGGCGGTGGTCCAGGCAGCCAAAGAGCACCGGGTAGCCCTGGAAATCAACAACAGTTCCCTGACCGGCTCCCGGAAGGGAAGCCTGGAAGTATGCCCTGAGATTGCCCAGGTGGCCGCTGAGTTTGGGATCATGGTCTCTTTGGGCAGCGACAGTCACTGGGCCGGGACGGTGGGGCAGTTGGATGCGGCGCTGGAGTTGGTGTTAAAGGCGGGCATCAAGCCGGAAAACATTTTGAACACCTCTTTGACCAAACTGGAGGAGTTTTTGGCAGAGCGTCAAACCAGGCGTCCCAAAGGAAAAAAGGCCACTGCCGCATATACTAAGCCCCAAAACTCTAAACTATAGGTAATCAAGGCGAAAGGAGCAGTCAGGATGCAACTGTTTGCTGATTACCACCTGCACAGCCGCTACAGCGACGGGAGGGCTACCATCAGGCAACTGGCGGAGGCGGCTTTGGCCAAGGGCCTGGAATCCATCATTATCTGCGATCACGGCCCCAACAACATCGGTGTGGGAGTGAAAAGTGCCGGCACTTTCCTGGAAGCCAAGGAGGAAGCCCAAAAAATCGCCAGGGACTTTCCGGAGCTGGAGCTGAAAGTGGGGGCGGAAGCCAATGTGATCGGGTTGGACGGGGAAATAGACGTGCCGGAGGAGGTTTACCGGCAATTGGATTGGCTGGTGGTGGGGCTCCATCCTTACATCAGACCTGCCGATTTAAGAACGGGCTGGTCCTATGTCCTGGGCAATCAATTCCATACCCTTACCGAGGCCCGAAGGGAAAAATGTATCCGGCGCAATACCAAAGCCCTATGTGAAGCTATCCGCAGGCATAAACCGGATGTGGTGGCTCATCCGGGTTTGGGGGTGCCGGTGGACATTGAGGAAGTGGCCAGGGTTTGTACCGAAACCAATACCGCTTTTGAAATCAATACCGGGCACCGGTATCAACAGGTCATCGACATTATCCGGGCGGCGAATACCGGGGTTAAGTTTGCAGTCAACAGCGATGCTCATTTTACCGATACGGTGGGGGATTTTGCCTATGGCATCGCCCTTTTGCAGCAGGCCAAAATACCGCCGGAACAGGTTATTAACGCCAGGCATTGATGGCAATTAATGTTGGGGCAGGATAAAAGGAGTTTTGCCGGAAGTTAGAGAACAATTCATTAAGCATCAGCCGGCTGAACCGGATATTTGGGGGAGGGGGTTCAAAGTGTCTGAAAAGATGAAACTGGTAATCGTAACCGGCATGTCCGGCGCCGGCAAGACACAAGCGGTGCGGAGCCTGGAGGATCTGGGCTTCCTGTGTGTGGATAACCTGCCCCCGGCATTGGTACCCCGGTTTGTGGAATTGATTCGTTCCCAGGGTACCCCTCCGGAGAAAGTGGCTCTGGTGATGGATGCCCGGGGAGGCACCTTGTTTGAGGCTTTTGCGGAAGCAATTGAATATTTGGAGCAATCGGGTTATGACTATGAAATCCTGTTTTTGGATGCCTCGGAAGAAACCCTGGTGCGTCGCTATAAGGAAACCAGGCGCCGCCATCCCATGTTTCTGGAAGGGGGCATTTTGGAGAGTATCCGCCGGGAAAAGGAACTATTAAAAGAGATCCGGGAAAAAGCAGATAAATTGATTGATACCAGTGACTTGACCAACAGCCAACTGAAGGCACAGATCGATGACCTGTTCGCCGCCGCCTGGGATTCCCGGTTGACGGTAACGGTCATGTCCTTCGGTTTTAAATACGGGATTCCTCTTGATGCCGATCTGGTGATGGATGTCCGTTTCCTGCCTAATCCTTTTTATATCGATGCCTTACGGCCCTATACCGGCATTGATGAACCGGTCAGGAATTATGTTTTGGAAAACCAATCCAGCCAGGCCTTTTTGAGCCGGTTTACGGAGCTCCTGCAATTCCTGTTGCCCCATTATGACCGGGAGGGCAAATCCCACCTGGTCATCGCCTTCGGCTGTACCGGCGGCAAACACCGCTCCGTGGCTTTGGCCAACGCGGTGGCCGCCTCCCTGGAGGGGCAGGAGGCCAGGGTTTTCGTTACCCACCGTGATATCCACCGGGAGCGGGAGCAGGAGAACTGATGGGCTGGTTGAAGTGGCTTTATCCCGGTTTAAGAGTAAAGCGCTGGTTAATTTTAATCATGGTGGGGCTTGCTTTTGTCTTTTTGGGTCTCTTGCTGGTCAGCCAATTGGCGGTCTTGTTTCATTTCTTTCGCTGGGCGAGGGATTTGTCCCAGGGTTGGCTGGATCAACCAACCGGGCGGTTTGTGGGCCTCTGTTCGCTGGGATTTGGCATTCTGATTACCGTTTTTGGTTTCCAGCAGATGCTCCGTTCCATTCTGAGCGCCGCCCTGCCCGATGTGCCTGAGGGGCTGGTTGAACTCCTTTATAACCGGCGTAGTTTGAAAAAAGGCCCCAAAATCGTGGCCATCGGCGGGGGAACCGGCTTGTCGGTTCTGCTACGGGGACTAAAGGACTATACCAGTAATATCACGGCTATTGTCAGCGTAGCCGATGACGGCGGCAGTTCCGGCCGGCTGCGGGGAGAACTGGGGATCCTTCCTCCCGGTGACCTTCGCAACTGCCTCATCGCTTTGGCGGACCGGGAACAGATTATGGAGGAACTGCTGGGTTACCGTTTTCAGCAAGGTACTACTTTAGCCGGTCATAATGTAGGCAACCTGTTATTGGCGGGACTGGCGGAATTGAAAGGAGATTTCCGCCTGGCCATTCAGGAATTGAGCCGGGTCCTGGCGATCCGGGGGAAAGTGCTGCCGGCCACCCTCACCCCGCCGGTGTTGAGCGC
>JAAZDD010000094.1 GCA_012512955.1 Clostridia bacterium | reverse complement strand
GTTCCCCGGCATACTGAAAATAAGTGTTGCAGGAAACAGCCATGGCCCGGTAAAAATCCACCCGGCCATGGACTTGCCAGCACTTGATATAAGGCGGTTTCCAGTAAGCGCCGGTACAATTAACAGTGAAACCCAGGTTCTGCAGCCGTCCCGATTCCAGGGCTGCCAGAGCCGTAATAGGCTTAAAAGTTGACCCAGGCGGGTAAACTGCCTGAATCGCCCGGTTGAAAGCCGGTTTCAATTTGGGATCGTTGTAATAGTCTCTTTTTTTCCCGTAACTGCCGTCCACAAAATCATTTGGATTCAGTTCCGGGTAGGAAGCCATGGCCAAGATGGCCCCGGTTTTAACATCAAGCAACACTCCGGCCCCGGCATTGCTTTTGGGGTTTTTGGTAGCCTGGATCTGTTGGATTACTTCTCTCAGGCTCTCCTCCATGACCCGCTGCAAATCATAATCCAAGGTCAATCTCAGGGTATTGCCGGGCGTAGGTTGGAGCATTACCGGCAATTCACGAACAATCCGGTGCCTGGCATTAACCTCTACCGGCTGGGCTCCTTTTTGACCCCTGAGGCCCGCAGGAACCCCCGGCTCCTTCTCCCAAAGTTCGAAACTCCGTTCCAATCCTGTCTTACCAATCCGGTCATTAATACCATAGTTATACTCCTGAAAGATCTCCAACTCTTTTTCACTGATCAATCCTTCATAGCCAAGGATGTGACCGGCCATGGTCCCGTGGGGGTAATAGCGCATCGGTTCCGCTCTGATGACTAACCCCGGCAACTCGTTGCGTCTCTCCTCCAATTTGGTAATTACAGCAACGGCTTCCTCGCCCCAGGGAATGCGTAAGATTTCCAAAGGCTCATAGCGCCTGGTATGCTGGCTTAATTTCTCCATAATTTGCTCTCCGGTAATCTCCGGATCTTGAAGCAGCTCCGCTAAACGCTCTGCCACCTGCCGTTCCGATTCTACATCGTTTAAATGTGATACAGAAATAGTGTAGACCGGTTTGCTGGTAGCCAATACTTCACCGTCGCGGGTAATGATCTCCCCCCTGCTGGCGGGAATAGTCAGCATCCGGATCCGGTTACCGTCGGATTGAGTTTGATAAGCTTCCGCTTCGATGACCTGTAGCATGAAAAGCCTTCCCAACAACACCAAGAAGATCAGGATGGTTACCAAAAAGTAGACTTTTAATTTTAAGTGCAGCAGCTTTTTCTTCTCTTCCACGTCTAACCTCTCCCCATAAAGGATTACCAACGGTGGATACGAAGTAATCCGTCCGTCAAAGAACGGGCCAAAGGTTTGTAGACTACAGTTCCGATCAAGGTGTTGTACAGGGCTAACGGAAGGGCCATCTGACGAAAAGCGGTAAAATGACCGGTGCCGGAAACAATAGAATAGAGCAACACATATAAAAACAGGAATGCAACGGTACCCACAGAGACAGTAAAAACGGGCACAAACAGGTTGTCTTTGAAAAACCTTTTCTCTCCCCAACCGATGCCGTAACCGACCAGCATTTTCCCGGCAGCATTCAATCCGACAAAGTTACCCAGCAGCAAATCTTCGACCAACCCGTAAAAAAAACCCAACTGGGCACCGGGCACACTGCCTCTGAACAAAGCATAGATGATGACCAAAATCAACAATAAATCCGGCTTCACTCCCCAGATGGTCAGATTATTGAAAAGGGTGGCTTCCAAGGTCAAGGAGAGGAACAAATAAGCACCGAGAACCAAGTAGTGCATCTATTCCCCTCCTTTCTCAGTCATGATCACTAAGACTTCCTCAATCCGTTCGAAATCCACAAAAGGCATGATCAAGGCCTTTTTCATGAGCCCGTTAGGCTCCGGCTGAACGGCCACCACATAGCCGATCCGTAAGCCCTTGGGAAAAATACCGCCTAGACCGGAAGTGACTACTGTCTGGTTTTCCTTCACAGGACTGTCATGAGGCAACTGAACCATCTGCAAAGGAATATGGCGATCGCCGGTACTTTCCACGATACCGGGAAACCGGGTACTCTGGATCATGCCTCCCAGGGCACCTTCATGGTCCAAGATGAGCACAACTTCCGCCGACCGTTCCCCCAAGGTCCCAATCCTGCCTACTACACCCCGGGGAGTAATCACCGCCATCCCTTCCCTGAGGCCGTCCCGCCTGCCCCGGTTAATGGTCAGTGTTTGACGCCAATTGGAAGGGTGACGGGCCACTACTTTAGCCCCCAGCATTTGGTACTGGTCGGCCAATAAGGATTCAAAATGGACCATATTCCGCAAACGAATATTCTCCAAGCGGTATTCCTCCATCAAGTGTAACTTCTCCTGGAGTTCCTCCACCTGCCGCTTTAATTCTTCATTTTCTGTTTGAATATGATGATAATTAAGTACCCGATCTGCTATGTTCTTTCCGGATTGTACCACGGTGGTGACCCCGTTTTCCAACGGGGTCAATAAATCTTGCCAGAATGCCTCCAATTTAGTAATCAGGGGACGTTCTAGGCTGGTAAAAAAAGCCAGAGCCACAGACATCACTAAAACAGCCAAAAGAACCAGGATCTTTTGGCTAATCTTCCGGCGCCGACGCATTATTCACGCCCCTTTTACCACATCTTTCTGGAAGGGATCAATACCCTCTTTAACAGCCCTATATTCTCCAACACTTTTCCGGTACCGATGGCCACAGCCGCCAGTGCCTCCTCAGCAACCTGAACGGGCATCCCTGTTTCCTCCCGGACCAACTGGTCCAAGCCCCACAGGAGAGAACCGCCCCCGGCCATCACAATACCCCGGTCCATAATATCAGCTGCCAACTCCGGAGGGGTTTTTTCCAGGCAAACTTTGATACCCTCAATAATCCCGTTAACCGGCTCCTTTAAAGCCTCCTGAATCTCCACGGCTGAGACCTCAATGGTCTGGGGGAGCCCTGAAACCATATCCCGCCCCCGCACCAGGTGAGTTAGGGCTCTCCTTTCCTCACCTTCCTGGGTATTGCTGAAATAGGCGGCCCCGATGGTCATTTTAATCTCCTCGGCCGTTCTTTCTCCTACCATTAAATTATATCTTCTTTTGATATGATTGGTAATAGCCTCGTCCAATTCATCCCCGCCAATCCGGATGGAGCGGCTGGAAACAATACCCCCCAGGGAAATGATGGCAACTTCCGTGGTGCCACCGCCAATGTCCACGATCATATTGCCGGTAGGCTCATGGACCGGCAGCCCTGCGCCGATGGCCGCCGCCATAGGTTCCTCGATTAAGTAAGCCTCCTTGGCCCCTGCCTGCAGTGCCGCTTCTTTAACGGCCCTTTCTTCCACGGCAGTAACTCCCGAAGGTACTCCCAGGACTACCCTGGGACGAACCAGAATGCTCTTATTGATCACTCTATTAATAAAATAACGGAGCATACTTTGGGTCACGTCAAAATCAGCGATTACTCCGTCTTTCATGGGGCGAATGGCCACAATATTACCCGGTGTACGGCCAATCATGTTTTTAGCTTCTTCACCTACCGCCAATACCTTTCCCGTCTCCCTCTGGATCGCCACCACCGACGGTTCCTGCACTACCACCCCTTTGCCTCTGACATAAACAATGGTATTGGCAGTACCTAAATCTATACCGAGATCCCTAGCGAATAACATGAGATGACTCCTTCCATGTCCAAAAAGATCAAAAAATAGATTGCATCATCTAACATTGTATAATGTTGAAGATCCGTATTCAAGGCAAGTTTGCCAATCAAGCTGTGGAATAACATGGAAAGAGCTGTTGTCTAATTACATTTTCCCCTGGCGCCGGAAACTGTAGTGTTTCTGATCCCCGATAATGATATGATCCAGGACCTCAATGCCCAGCAGTTGTCCTCCCTCTACCAGCCGCTTGGTTACTGCCAAATCCTCCCCGCTGGGAGTGGGATCGCCACTGGGATGGTTGTGAACCAGGATGACTGCAGCGGCACTACGCTTGACTGCCTGTTTAAACAACTCCCGGGGATGCACCACGGTGGAATTGAGACTGCCGATGGACACGGTTTCCGTGGCCAGGACCTGATTCTTGCTGTCCAGCAGGAGTACCATAAAGTGCTCCCGATCCAAATAACGCATTTTCTCCATCAGGAGGGAAGCCACATCCTCCGGTGTTTTGATGACCGGTTTAACTCTCCCGTGATCCAGGGCCACTCGCCGGCCCAGTTCAACGGCAGCCTTAATTTGACAGGCTTTAGCCAAACCAACCCAGGGTATTTCCATTAAATCATGAATGCTTGCCTCTGCCAAAAAGCGAAGGCCTTTTGCCTGGACCAGGATCCGGTTGGCCAGCTCAATGGCACTTTCCGATTTGCTGCCGGTGCCCAGTAGGATGGCCAACAATTCACTGTCAGTCAGTGCTTCCGGTCCCAGTTCCTCCATTTTCTCCCTTGGACGCATGGCCGGAGGCAGGTCTTTAATGGTCCAACGGTACTCCATGGCTCCTCCTCTCTCTCACCCGGCAGTCTTAGTCTTTACCGGGAAAGACGATAACCTCTTTCCTTAAGCATTAAGTACAACCTGGTTAAAGGAAGGCCTACCACGTTGAAATAACAACCCTCAATCCTGTCTACCAGAATGCTGCCCTTACCTTGAATCCCGTAAGCACCGGCTTTATCCATGGGCTCACCGGTGTCCAGATACCACTCTACTTCTCCCGGGTCCAACCGGCGGAACCAAACTGTAGTCACCTCTGAAGTCAATTGCACCCGGCCGCCACCGGCCTCCACCAAAGCCAGGCCGGTAATCACCTGATGGGAACGACCGCTCAGGAGATGCAGCATTCTTCCTGCCTCTTCCCTGGATTTTGGCTTGCCGAGAATCTCATCATCCAGAACCACGATGGTATCGGCCCCGATCACCAGGCCATCCTCCAGGGTCCTCGCCACGTCTTTTGCTTTCAACAAAGCCAGTTCCCGGGCCAATTGCTCCGGGGTGAGATTCCCCCGGTCAATATTTTCTTCCGCCTTGCTTACAGATACTTTAAAAGGAATGCCCAATCTCTCCAACAATTCTCGTCTTCTGGGGGAAGCAGATGCTAAGACCAGTTGCAACAATTATTTCCTCCTTCGCCTAGAAAAAAATAACGCCTTACCAACCAAGGCGTTATTTCCAGTCTATTCCTCGACGATAGCCGAGGTTGAAGGTCAAAATCTCCAAGTTCACCGACAAATCTACGTTACGCAACTCGATCTCCGGTGGCACGTTTAACACAATAGGGGCAAAATTCAACAGGGCTTTTACTCCTGCTTCGATCAACTGATTGGCTACTTCCTGAGCCGCCAGGGCAGGAACGGTAATCACACCGATTTTGGCATTTCCTTCAGCTACAACCTCTTTCAGCTTGCTAACGGGATAAACTTCAACTCCATTAAGCTTGTAGCCAATTTTATTGGGGTCATCATCAAAAATCCCCACCACATGGAAACCTCTTTCCCGGAAGCCTCCGTACATGGATAGAGCAGTACCCAAGTTACCGGCTCCCACGATGACTAATGGCCATTTCTGGTTCAGACCTAATATTTTCATAATATGACGATGCAGATCTTTCACATTGTAACCTACACCCCGTGTGCCAAATTCGCCGAAATAAGCTAAATCCTTCCGCACTTGGGCCGAGCTCACACCGACTCCTTCCGCGATCTCATTGGAAGAAATGGTGACAATACCCCGCCGGTCACACTGGGCTAAATACCTGGAGTACACCGACAGACGGATAATGGTGGCTTCTGGGATTTTAATGGTTTTCAAAGTAATTCCTCCCCAAGCTAAGCTAAAAACAATTACTGTTTACTATTATATACCATTATGTCACAAAAACAAAGAGAAAATTAGCATTTATTGTTATCTCTTCGACAAAATAAATTCCCTGGCCTCAGCGATCATATAAATGGACCCGGTGATGCAAACCAAATCCTCTTTGCCTGCCAGGGCCAAACCTCTATTGACCGCTTCCGCCACATCAGCAATCACTTCTACCTGGCTCCCATATTTGGCCGCCAGGCCCCCCATTTCCTCCCAACCGCCTGCCCTGGGACTGTTGGGCCTGGTGACAATAATGGCCTCCGCCAAAGGGGCCAGTAGCTCCAGGACTTTTTCCCTTTCCTTGTCAGCCAGCATCCCCAGCACCAGGATCAGCTTGCGGTAGGAAAACAGATCATCCAGGGCTTTTCTTAAGGTCCTGGCTCCATCCACATTATGAGCTGCATCAATCAGAACCGTTGGCTCATTTCCCATCACTTCCAGGCGAGCGGGCCACCGCACCTGCTCCAATCCTTGGTAAATAGCCTCATTGGGAATTTCTATTCCATAAGCACCCAATGCTTTGACGGCTGCCACCGCCACGCCGGCATTCAATCCTTGATGTTCTCCCAGTAAAGGGGTATGCAATAACTCATAAGATATGCCAGGACCTTTCAGATTAATGGTAACCCCGGTTTGCGTTGAGGAAAGGACTTCCACTAAAACATCCTTTCCCACTCTGACCAAATTCGCCTGTTTTTCCCGGCAGACTTCCTCAATGATCCTGATTACTTCCGGTTTGTCGGCGGCGGTAACTACCTGACAGCAGGGTTTGATAATACCGGCCTTGACCCTGGTGATCTCCTCCAGAGTATTGCCCAGGTAATCCATATGATCCATCCCTACGTTAGTAATAACCGCCACCAAGGGATTCACCACATTGGTGGAATCAATTACCCCTCCTAAACCAACCTCCAGGACACCCAGGTCCACCCTTTCCCTGGCAAAGTACAGGAGGGCCAGGGCAGTATTCACCTCAAATTCGGTGGGGTGTTCAAAACCCTGTCTCACCATCTCTTCCAGCAGCGGTCGGATCTCCGTCAGCAAAGAAGCAACCTGCTCCTGGGGGATCTCAGCCCCGTTGATGGTCATCCGTTCCGTATAGTTATGTAAGTGGGGGGAACTGAAAAGCCCCACCCGGTAGCCGGCTGATTTCAGGATGGAAGTAACCATGGCCGCCGTGGAACCTTTACCGTTGGTACCGCCGATATGGATTACCTTTAACTGCTCCTGGGGATTACCCAACATCTTGAGAAGTTGGGTAATCCTCCCCAGGCCGAAATTGTAACCGAACTTGGTTAAATCCCGTAAAAAAGCCAGTGCCTCATCATAATTCATCATGGTCTGATTACTCCCCGGATGTAGGATCCAAAATAGCTAAACGTTCTTTTAAAGCTTTTTCCTTTACTTGTACTTCTGCCAGCTTTCCTTTTTCCTTGGCCACCACTTCGGCAGGTGCCTTGGCCAAAAAACCGGGATTGTTGCATTTAGCTTCAATTTTTTGGCGTTCTGCCGTCAATGCTTTCAATTCTTTCTCCAGCCGCTTGATCTCCGCAGCCACGTCAATCAAACCGGCAAAGAGCAGGAATACTTCTACTCCGCCTCCGGCAACTCCGGACAGGGCTTCCTTGGGTTTTTCCGTCTTTTGCAGGGTTAGCTCCACCGGGTCCGCCTGGGCCAGCAGCTTGATATAGTCAAGGTTTTCCTGCAAATACCCCATGGAGAGGTCATTATTGGCAGTGATCAAAACTTCCGCCTTTTTCCCCGGCGCCACATTGAGCTCGGCCCTGAGATTTCTGATGGTGCGAATTACATCCATCACCAGGCTCATCTGTTTTTCCTGCTCCGGTGCCGCCAGTTCTTCCCGCACTTCCGGCCATTTTTCCAGCATCAAGGTTCCGTCCCGGTGGGGCAGGTGCTGCCAGATTTCCTCACTGATAAAAGGCATGAAAGGATGCAAAAGCCTTAAGATTTCACTCAACACATACCACAGGACCTGCTGGGCGGTTTTCCTGCTCTCCGGAGTAACTTTACCGTACAATCTGGGTTTGATCAGCTCAATATACCAGTCGCAAAACTCGCTCCAAATGTACTCATATAGCTCCCTGGCCGCCTCGCCCAACTCATATTTCTCCAGGTTATAAGTCACTTGGCCGACAGTGCTGTTCAGCCTGCTCAAGATCCAGCGATCAGCCAATTCCAGCCTGCCTTTTGGGGCTGCCCCCGGTTCTAAATCCTCCAAATGCATCAGAGCAAAACGGGAAGCGTTCCAAATCTTGTTGCAGAAGTTCCTGGCCCCTTCCAGCCGTTCAAACTGAAAACGCAAATCATTGCCGGGGGTGTTCCCGGTGATCAGCATGAAACGCAGGGTATCTGCCCCGTATTCCTCGATGACTTCGATGGGATCAATGCCGTTCCCCAGGGATTTGCTCATTTTCCGTCCCTGGGCATCCAGCACCAGGCCGTGAATGAAAACCTCACGGAATATTACATTTGATGAGTTTGATCCT
>JAAZDD010000093.1 GCA_012512955.1 Clostridia bacterium | reverse complement strand
TTCCTGGCTTTGGGGGCTGATGTTCCCGATGAGGATTTGGCCAAATACCAAAAAGCCTGTGATCCCCATGACGTGTTCAATATGCAATATACTTCCGGTACTACCGGTTTTCCCAAAGGGGTGATGTTGACCCACTTTAACGTGATCAATAACGGCTGGTATGTGGGCGATGCCCAAAATTATACTGATGCGGAACGGCTATGTATCCCCGTGCCCTTTTTCCACTGCTTCGGCCTGACCATGAGCATCACCACCTGCGTGGCTCATGGGGCTACCCAACTGCCTGTGTTGTATTATGATCCTACCTGGGTGTTGGAGACCCTGTCCAAAGGTAAAGCCACCGCCTGCCAGGGAGTGCCCACCATGTGGATTGGTGTGCTGGAGCATCCGGATTTCGATAAATATGATCTCCGCCATCTCCGGACGGGAATCATGGCCGGTTCTCCTTGCCCCATTGAAGTGATGAAGAAAGTTAACGACAGGATGGCTCCCGAAGTGACCATCTCCTATGGCTTGACAGAAGCATCTCCGGTGATGACGAAGACCAGGCCTTCCGACAGTCTGGAACGAAGGGTGACTACGGTAGGGCGGCAATTGCCTCATGTGGAGGTGGAGATCCGGGATCCGGCTACCGGTAAAGAGGTTCCCCGGGGAACGGTGGGAGAAATCTGCTGCCGGGGCTACCTGACCATGAAGGGTTATTATAAAAATGAAGAAGCCACCAAAGAAGCCTTCTATGAAGACGGGTTTTTACGGTCCGGGGACTTGGGCACCATGGATGAAGACGGCTATGTGAATGTGACCGGACGACTGAAAGATATGATCATCCGGGGCGGGGAGAATATTTACCCGCGGGAGATTGAGGAATTCCTTTACACGCATCCCAAGATCCTGGATGTCCAGGTCATCGGGGTTCCCAGCAGGAAGTACGGTGAGGAAGTAGCTGCCTATATTAAACTGAGACCGGGCCAGGAAGCCACTGAGGAGGAGATTAAGGAATTCTGCCAGGGCCAGATTGCCCGTCATAAAATTCCCAAGTATGTCCGTTTTGTGACTGACTATCCGATGACTGCCAGCGGCAAAATTCAAAAATATCTCTTGCGGGAGCAGGCCATCAAGGAGTTGAACCTGGAAGATGAGATCCAGGTAACGGCTTAAGGTGGGGTACCTAGCTGTACCCCCTTTTTCTGTTTGGCGCCGGTTATGTTATGCTTGTTGGAGTTGCTGATGTTATGTCTGGATGAAGCTGGCGGAGGGATGGGAATGCTGCCGGTAAAAGTGTGGATCCGGGAAGTAGGTCCCCGGGATGGGCTGCAGATGGAGAAGAAATTCATTCCTACGGAACGGAAAGTGAGCCTCATTGGTAGCCTGGTGGAGGCGGGCCTTAAGAAAATTGAAGTTACCTCCTTTGTGAATCCCAAGGCTGTGGCACAGCTAAAGGATGCGGAAGAAGTGGTCAGGCTTTTGAAAGCAAATGATCAAGTGGAGTTCAGCGCTTTGGTATTGAATAAAAGGGGAATGGAGAGAGCCGTGGCCTCCGGGATCCCGGAAGTGGTGCTGGTGGTATCCGCCACGGAAACCCACAGTTTGCGTAACGGGGGCCGGAGCATCTCCCAAGTTTTACAAGAGATGAGCCGGATGGCTCGACTCGGGGCCAAGGAGGGGATCCGCCTGAGGGGAGCGGTGGCGGTTGCTTTTGGTTGTCCCTTTGAGGGGGAAGTACCGGTTGCTGCCCTGGAACGAGTGGTGGGAGCCATGAGTGAGAGCGGTAGCAGGCAGATCACCCTGGCAGATACCGCCGGTTTAGCTTCTCCTGTTCAAGTGAGACGGGTGCTGCAGTTTTTCCGGGATCAATACCGGGATATTGCCTGGGGTTTGCATTTCCACGATACCAGGGGGTTGGCATTGGTTAATGTTTATGCCGGCCTGGAAGAGGGGGTAACTTTATTTGAATCCTCCGTTGGCGGCTTGGGAGGCTGTCCCTTTATTCCCAATGCCGCCGGCAATGTGGCAACGGAAGATCTGGTCAATATGCTGGCCATGCTGGGACTGGAGACAGGTGTTGACTTGGAGAAGCTGGTAAAGATTGCCGGGGAATTGGAGTCTTTACTAGGCCGTACTTTACCCAGCCGGCTGCTTCGCTTATCTGAGCAGGCGGGTTGTGTATAAACAGAATGTCACCGCAGCAGGCTCCTGCGGCGGCATCGCCAGGGATCAGGCCCGGACAAGGGACAGGTATTTCAGTGATCCTTCATTTAAATCGAAAAGAAGTGGATGAATGGCTACTTCCTCAGGGATCAGGGGAGAATTGCGGATTCTTTCTGCCGTTGCCAAGGTGATGGCGGCTTCATCGCCGACTACACTGAAGATATGCTCCAGTCTTCCTTCAGGCAGGAATTGCTGGAGATTGTGTTTCAGTTTCCCCGTGGAAAGGGCGGCGAAGGCACAGTCGGTATGTCCAATGACCAAAATGGTCCGGCATTGTACCACCCTTGTGGCCAGTAACAGGGAAAACATGATTTCGCCGCTCTCTTCAAGGACGGCTGCTCCCGCTGTTTTGAGCATGTAAAATGACTTTGGGGGTAACTGGAGTTTTTCTTCCAGCACCCCTACCAGCCGGGCGTCTATACAAGTCAGCACTGCTATAGGAGGGAGGATTTTATTCAATAATGTTTGAACCACAATACTCACCTCTATCCCTATTATAAGCGAACAGGAAGCGCTAGAGTAGACAGAATTTTTAAAAAATTATGGCAGGTTTATGCAATGTGTTGCTTTCCTGGATTAAAAAGGACACTGACAACGTAGTTTGACAACAAGCAGAAACACCGCCGGCGGCGGTGTTTCTGCTCTGGGTTAAGCATTTGCAATTGACTTACCAAACTCAAATGCTTTGGCTTGTTGATCTTCGTTGGGATTCCACAGGTTTTTGAAACCATCATTAATCAGGGCAAACCCTGCTTTCTCCAACGCCTCATTGATCAGCTTCACGGATTCCCCGCTCCAGCCGTAACAGCCAAAAGCAGCTGCCTTCTTGTTCTTGAACTTCAGCCCCCGCATCATTTCCAGGCAGCCGGCCACCGCATGGAGAATGCCGTTATTGACGGTGGGGGAGCCTACCACTACGGATTTGGATTTGAATACTTCAGTGATCACATCATTGACATCGCTGATGGATAAATTGTAAACCTTCACTGTCACTTCCGGATCGGCGGCCCGGATCCCTGCGGCTATGTTTTCGGCCAGCATTTTGGTTCCGTTCCACATGGTGTCGTAGATCACGGTGATCTGGTTCTCCTGGTAATCATTGGCCCATTCAGCATACTTGTTGACGATTTGCATGGGGTTGTCCCGCCAGATGATACCGTGGCTGGTGGCAATCATGTCGATGGGCAGGTTGAGGGCCAATACCTCATCCAGCTTTCTCCGGAGCATGGGGTTAAAGGGAGTCAGGATGTTGGCATAATACTTGATTGATTCCTGGAACAATTCACAGGAATCCACCAGATCATTGAAGAGCTTGTCCGTGGCATAGTGCTGCCCGAAAGCGGCGTTGCTGAACAGGATATTGTCTTTAGTCAAATAAGTAGCCATACTGTCGGGCCAGTGGAGCATAGCCATTTCCACAAAGATGAGTTCCTTGTCGTTACCGATATCCAGCTTGTCCCCGGTTTTGACCACCTGGAAATTCCAATCTTGATGGTACTGTCCCTTTAAGGATTTCACTGCGTTGGCGGTACAATAGATAGGTGTGTCGGGAATATGCTTCATTAAGGCCGGGAGGGCACCGCTGTGATCCACTTCCCCGTGGTTGGCGATGATATAATCGATTTTCTTTAAATCGATTTCTGAGGCCAGGTTTTCCACAAACTCGTCGGCAAAGGGGAGCCACACGGTGTCAATGAGAACGGTTTTCTCCTCCTGGATTAAATAAGAGTTGTAAGTGGAGCCGCGATGGGTGCTGTATTCGTAACCGTGGAAAGTCCTGAGGTCCCAGTCCACCTGGCCTACCCAATAAACATTGTTCTTTACCTGTTTTTTCATGGGAGGTGCCATCCTTTCTTATGGTAGTCTTTCCAATAGTATACTGCACCGGGAAAACTTTTCCTATCCGTTTTTTTATAAACGGGCAAATAAACCGGAACCGGACTGTTTTATTTAGGTTAAATTCTGTCGCCGGAAAGCACGCCAGGCGATGTCCAACCGGCAGTGGCGGTTGGCAAAGCGGATCTGATCCACCCCGGCATAAGCTTTGGCT
>JAAZDD010000092.1 GCA_012512955.1 Clostridia bacterium | reverse complement strand
GGAGAGAAGAACGCCTCTTATTAAATTCCCTGGATCTGTCCGTTGAAGATGGGGCGGCTGAGATTGTCAGAGCAGGAGGCGTTTGCATTGCTGCCCATGTAGACCGGCAAGCTTTTGGGCTGCTGGGGGTGTTGGGGTTGATTCCGCCGGCTTTGTCTCTGGTAGCCTTGGAGGTTTCCCGCCGGGAAGCCCTTCCGGATTTGACAGGCCGGTTAAGTAATGGAGACGGCTACCCGCTGGTCTTTGCTTCTGATGCCCACTGTCTTCATGACATGGGACGAAGCATAACCATGGTTAACCATAATATCACCAATCCTACGGAGTTGATTGAAGCGTTGAGGGGGAATGCCTATGAGCGAATTAAAGGAATGAGCCAAAAAGAATAATCATAAAAGGAGGTTAGGAGGATGAGCAGTTGCTGTTGCGGGGAAGCCAAAATTGATTATGCAGAACTTGATGAATTGTTAAAACCTTATGTGGGACAGCCTTCAGCCCTGATCGAAGTGTTGCACAAGACCCAGGAGTTAGTGGGTTACCTACCCAAAGAGGTGCAGATTCGTGTAGCTGAGGCACTGGGAGTGTCCCTGGGGGAAGTGTATTCGGTAGTATCTTTCTATTCTCATTTCAGCGTTAAACCGAAAGGCAAATTCAAGATATCCCTGTGTAAGGGTACTGCTTGCTACGTGAAAGGGTCTCCGGAAGTATTGGATAAGATCCAGGAACAATTAGGGATCAAAGCAGGGGATTCCACTGATGACGGGCTGTTTTCCCTGGAGGTAGTGAGATGTTTGGGAGCTTGCGGTTTAGGGCCCGTGATGACGGTCAATGATCATGCTCACGGTCTTTTAAAACCGGACAAAGCGGTAGGAATCCTGGAAGGATACCGGCAGCAGGTGTAAAGATGGAGGAGTTGTCGCTGCATATCCTGGATATTCTGGAGAATGCCCGTGAGGCAGGCGCTACCAAAATCCTTCTCTGGATTCGGGAAAGCCGGCAAGAAGATGTGCTGAAATTCAAAATAATTGATAATGGGCGGGGAATGGGAAAGGAAATGCTGCAAAAGGCCTGTGACCCTTTTGCTACTACCAGGCGGACCAGAAAGGTAGGGCTGGGTTTAGCCATGCTGAAAGCCACGGCTGAAGCTTGTGGCGGAGGCCTCCGGTTGGTTTCCTGCCCCGGCAAGGGAACCAGGGTCGAAGCATCCTTTCAGTACAGCCATGTTGATCGACCGCCCATGGGGAATCTGGCCGGCAGCATCGGTGTCTTCCTGGTAGGCACCCAGAGTATCCACCTGCGTTACATTCACAGGAAAAACGGAAAAAGGTTTGTCTTTGACAGCAAAGCTTTTCTTAAACAGGCAGGGGGTTTGTCTTTCCAGGAACCCAGGCTGTTTGCCCTGCTGTTAAATAGCCTTGAAATTGAAGACAAGGACTGAGGAACGGAGGTGTTCGCATGGCATCCTTGGAGGAACTGCAAAAGATTAAGGCTGAGACGCTGGAAAAAATGGGTGTCCGGGAAGCTCAGGACAAAATCAAAATTGTGGTTGGGATGGGCACTTGTGGTATTGCTGCCGGTGCCAGGGAAGTGGTGTTGACTATCATGGATGAATTGGCCAAGCGAAAGCTGAACGATGTGGTTGTTTCCCAAACCGGCTGTATCGGCATGTGTGCTCAGGAACCGCTGGTGGAAATCAGCATACCAGGAAGCGGGAAAGTGCTTTATGGGAAAATGGATCCGATGAAGTGCAGGCAGGTAATAGCCCAGCATGTAGTTAACGGCATTCCGGTCAGTGAATGGTTGGTTAAATGATTGAGCTAAAATGGTTACAAGGGGGTTCAAGCGTTGGAGTTTGCACGATCCCATATACTGATCTGCCATGGAACCGGCTGTGTAGCTTCCGGTCGAGATGAATTGAAAGAGGCATTGGTGGCGGAACTGGGCAAAATGTCTTTGGATAAGGAAATCCGGGTTGTAGATACAGGCTGTTTTGGTTTTTGCCGGTTTGGACCCAATATCGTCGTTTACCCGGAAGGCACCTTTTACTGTCAAGTAAAACCGGAAGATGTGGCTGAACTGGTAGAGGAACATTTTGTCAAAGGAAGAGTAGTGCAGAGGCTGTTGTTTAAGGCTGAAGATGAAGTGGTCAAATTTGACCTGGAGCAAATTCCCTTTTTCAAACACCAAAAGAGAATTGCTCTCAGAAACTGCGGAATTATTGATCCCGAGTCCATTGATGAGTATATTGCCAGGGACGGTTATTTTGGCTTGGGCAAAGTGCTGACTGCCTGGAAACCGGAACAAGTCATTGAGGAAGTCAAGCGGGCCGGTCTCCGGGGAAGAGGCGGCGGTGGTTTCCCCACCGGACTGAAATGGGAATTTGCTTATAAGTCCCCGGGAGATGTCAAATATGTGGTTTGTAACGCAGACGAAGGTGACCCCGGTGCCTTTATGGACCGGAGCATCCTGGAAGGGGATCCCCATGCAGTCCTGGAAGGGATGGCTATTGCCGGTTACGCCATTGGCGCTTCTCAAGGGTATGTGTACATCCGGGCTGAATATCCCATTGCGGTTAACCGCCTGCGAAAGGCTATTGAGGATGCCAAGAAACTGGGGCTTCTGGGAAAGAACATCTTAGGTACTGATTTCAGCTTTGATATCGATCTCCGCTTGGGTGCCGGTGCATTCGTTTGCGGGGAAGAAACAGCTTTGCTGGCTTCCATTGAAGGACGCCGGGGCGAACCGAGACCCAGGCCTCCATTCCCGGCAGTTTCCGGTCTATGGGGTAAACCTACGGTCATTAATAACGTGGAAACCTTTGCCAATGTACCTACCTTAATTCGGGAGGGAGCTGATTGGTTCAGAACCATCGGTACGGAGAAAAGTAAAGGAACAAAGGTTTTTGCTCTGGCCGGAAAAATTGAGAATAACGGCCTGGTGGAGATTCCCATGGGTACCCCTTTGGGGGATATTGTTTACGACATTGGCGGCGGGATACCCAACGGGAAGAAATTCAAGGCTGCCCAAACCGGCGGGCCGTCAGGCGGCTGTATTCCTGCCGAGCATTTGAATGTGCCTATTGACTATGATTCCTTAACTGCTCTTGGCACTATTATGGGTTCCGGTGGGCTGGTAATCATGGATGAAGATACCTGTATGGTGGACCTGGCCAAATTCTTCCTGGAGTTTGTGAAAGATGAATCATGTGGCAAGTGTACCGCCTGCCGCGTAGGAACCACCCGGATGCTGGAAGTCCTAGACCGGATCACTAAGGGTCAAGGGCAAGAGGGAGATATTGAACTGTTGATTGAACTGGGAGAAATTATTAAGGACTCGGCCCTCTGCGGTCTGGGTCAAACCGCTGCGAACCCTGTCTTGAGTACTATTCGCTATTTCCGTCATGAATACGAAGAGCACATTAAAGATAAATATTGCCGTGCTTCGGTATGTGCCTCCTTATTTAATTCTCCCTGCCAGAATGCTTGTCCGGCCGGGGTTGATGTGCCTATTTATATTGATCTGATTAGGCAGAAGAAATTTCTTGAGGCCTATCAGGTGATCAAAGAGGCAAATCCTTTGCCGTTAGTTTGCGGCCGTGTTTGTAACCATCCTTGTGAAGGTAAGTGCAATAGGGCTAAGCTGGATGAGGCCCTCGCCATCAGGGAGTTGAAACGCTTTGTGGCTGATTACGCTTTAGCCGGCCCCTTGCCTGTTGAAACAGAGGCACCTGCAAAACGGGAGGCTAAAGTGGCTGTGATTGGCTCGGGTCCCGCCGGGTTGACTTGTGCCTATTACCTGGCCAGAAAAGGATATCCCGTTACGGTTTTTGAGGCTCTGCCCGTGGCCGGCGGTATGCTGGCTGTAGGCATACCGGAGTACAGGCTGCCGAAAGATTTGCTCCAGAAAGAAATAGAGAGCATCAAAGCCGTTGGGGTAGAGATTCGGACCGGTTGCCGTGTGGGAAAGGACGTATCCGTGGAGCAGCTTAGGGTCGAAGGATATCAAGCCTTTTTTGTGGCTACCGGTGCTCACCGGGACCTGCAGTTGTCTGTCCCGGGAGTGGAACTGGAAGGGGTCCTGGCCGGAGCGACTTTCCTGCGTCAGGTAAATTTAGGATCTCAAATGGATCTTTCAGGTAAAGCGGTAATCGTGGTCGGCGGGGGGAACGTGGCCATAGATGCTGCCCGGACGGCTCTAAGGCTCGGAGCCAAGCAGGTTCAGATCCTCTACCGCCGGCAGAAAGCGGACATGCCTGCCTTGCCGGAAGAAATCAGGGAAGCGGAAAGGGAAGGAATTACCATCCATCCGCTGGTGAATCCCAAGGCTATTTTAGGTGCCGGCGGAAAAGTCACCGGCGTCGAGTGCCTGCGCTATAAAGGTGGGGAATTTGACAGGAGCGGACGAAGAAAGCCCGTACCTATCGAAGGTTCCGAGTTTGTCCTTCCGGCAGATTATGTGATTGCAGCTATCGGCCAGACCATGGAAGAGGAGCCGATCGGTGCTGTTGGCCTGCCGGTAACGGAGGCGGGCACTGTTAGGGCGGAAGCTGACTGTTCCCTGAAGGGAATAGAAGGTTTCTTTGCCGCCGGGGACTGTGTAACCGGTCCCGCCACCGTGGTAGAAGCTATTCAAGGGGGCAAAAAGGCCGCCGAAGCCATCGACAAGTATTTGGGCGGCGACGGTATAGTAATCCCACGGCAGGATATAGTAAGAAAGCTTTCGGGAGAATTACTGGAACAAGAGCAACCAAGGGTTCGTCCGGCCTCTCTGGAAGTGTCCGGACGCTTAGGCGGTTTTGCCGAAGTGGAACTGGGCTATACCGAAGATCAAGCGGTACAGGAAGCTTGTCGCTGTCTCCGGTGCGACGTGCGTCAGTAGCCCTGTGAGGATCCTTTGAGGAGGGAGCAGCATGGAATGGGTTACTCTGACTATCGATAATCGGGAAGTGGAAATCGAAGAAGGCAAGACCATATTAGAGGCCGCCGAAAAAGCAGGAATAAAGATTCCCACCCTGTGTTATATGGCGGAGATTAATCAAATCGGTGCCTGCCGGATTTGCCTGGTGGAAGTGGAGGGCGCCCGCAATTTGACGGCGGCCTGTACCGCACCGGTAGCACCCGGGATGAAGGTCTACACCAACACTTCCAGGGTGCGGAAAGCCCGGAAGGCCAATTTGGAACTGTTGCTTTCGGATCATGATTATGATTGTCCTGCTTGTGTCAGGATCTTGAATTGTGAGCTGCAAAGCCTGGCCCAACAGCTGGGCATCAGGGAGATTCGTTTCAT
>JAAZDD010000091.1 GCA_012512955.1 Clostridia bacterium | reverse complement strand
GGTAACCAGGTCCATGATGGAAGAAGTCGGCGCTCCCACAGACCAGATACCCACATCAATTACCCCGTCCCGGAGAGCCTGGGTGTTTTCGGCGAAAGACAGCCTGAAAACATTAAAATCATCGTAAGTAATATTCAGGGCACCAAGAATTTCACTGGACATGGTCTCGGTACCGCTGCCGGGGGCACCAACTGACACTTTCAATCCTTTCAAATCATTAATGCTCTTGGCTTTGTCCGGGTTGACCCCTACCAAGTGCATAATATTGGGGTACATGACCATCAGAGTCCTTAACTCCAACTTTTGATCAAAAGGACCTTCGCCATTGACCGCCATATAAACCACATCATTCATCAACAGTCCTAAAGCAGATTCCCCGCTTTCCAGTAAACGGGCATTTTCCACAGAGGCACCGGTCACTTCCGCGGAGGCTTCCAGCCCCTCGATCTGCTTATTGATAATGTCCGCCATGGCTGCACCATAAGGGTAATAAGTTCCACCTGTACCGCCGGTGGCAATGGAGATTCTTTCTACCTTTTGAGCAGGGCCGCTCTGCTGTTGCTGTCCGCTATCCTGACCGCCGGTGCTTGTATTACCGCCACATCCGGTCAGCAAACCGCCCACCAGTCCCAACACCAGTACCAGCACCAATAAATTTCTCATTACTCTTTTATGCATCACATTAGCCCTCCTTATAAAATTTTTTAGTGACTGATCCTATACTAAGATTATAAAACCTCCTTTCCGAATATTCAAAAGTTACTGAATTATAGGTATTTATCTATTCTAGCAACCTTCATGCCAATATAATTCCCGATGATGTAAACCGCAATGTTAGGACATGCGCATCCTTCCTGTCGAAACCATAATGCAATTTTGCTTTAACAATAATGCAAGATTGCATAATAACAAAAGCCTTCCTCCCGCACCGGAAGAAAGGCAAAGAATGTTGCTATTTGATAATTCTCACCCTGGTAACTCCCCGGATCTGCTTGATTCTTTCCGTTATCTCCGGGGTTAAAGGTGTTTCCACATCAATCATGGTATAGGCCCACTGCCCCTTACTTTTGTTGGTCAGGTTGGCAATGTTGTAATTTTCCTGTCCTAAAACGGCAGTCAACTGCCCCAGCATATTGGGAATGTTGCGGTGATTGACGGCAATCCTTCCGGCGTGGGTACATACCCCCATCTCACAATCAGGATAGTTGACGGAGTTTTTAATATTGCCGTTTTCCAGGTAATCCATCAGTTGCTGTACCGCCATGACAGCACAGTTTTCCTCGGATTCAACGGTGGAAGCTCCCAAATGGGGAATAGAGATGACCCCGCCCACTCCCGAAACCTTGGGATTGGGAAAGTCGGTGACGTAGCAGCCCACTTTGCCCTTTTGCAGTGCTTCCAGCAAGTCATCATCGTTAACCAGCAGGTCCCGGGCAAAGTTCAGTATTTTAACCCCATCCTTCATTTGCGCCAAAGCATCACCGTTGATCATGCCTTTGGTACCCTCCGTCAGGGGAGTATGGAGGGAAATGAAATCGCATTCACGGTAAATCTCTTCCAAACTGGTACTGTGTTTGACATGTTTCGACAGTTTCCAGGCACCGTCCACGGAAATATAAGGATCGTAACCATAGACTTCCATATCCAGTTTGATGGCCGCATTGGCCACTAAAAGGCCCACTGCTCCCAGTCCGATGACCCCTAATTTCTTGCCTTTGATCTCCGTACCGGCAAACTGTCCCTTGTGTTTCTCCACCAGTTGGGCCAGTTCCGGGTGACCGGCGTTGGCCTTGACCCAATTGATCCCCCCTACAATATCCCTGGAAGCCAGCAACAGGGCGGCAATTACCAGTTCTTTCACCCCGTTGGCATTGGCTCCGGGGGTGTTAAAGACCACAATACCCAACTCAGCACACCTGTCCAGGGGGATGTTGTTCACTCCTGCTCCGGCCCGGGCGATGGCCTCAAGCTGGGAGGGGAGCACCAAAGAATGCAGATCGGCACTGCGTACCAGCACTGCGTTGGCCTCATTAAAATTATCCACCATTTGATATCGATCACTAAACAGACCCAGCCCCGCTTGGGCAATGGGATTTAAACAATTTACTTTAAACATCCTTCACCAACTCCTCGCCAAATAACTAAGATCAATCATGATTCCGGCAGTATAATATAAACCGGTAGGTCTTTTCCAGTACCGCCAGTTCCTCCGGAGAAAATTTGCGTTATTCCTTCCTGAACATCCCGGAAACTGGATCCCTTCGTTTCACAGGAGGAACCTATGGCTTGGATCCGTCCCTGCCGGATAGTCACCGGGACACCGGTCAGCAATTGACCGGCAGCTAGATCCAACAAAGCCTGGGGTTTCAGGGCGACCCCTTCACTGCTGTTGATCCTGATTACTTCCACCGGGCCTTATCCCCTACCGGCAATTTTGGAGAAATCAGCCACGGTCCTGGCCAATTCCACTACATTGTAGAGAAGGGCCAGCCGGTTTCTTTTGACGTTCTCATCTTCAACCATTACCATCACTTGATCAAAAAACCGGTCGATGGGTTCCCGTAAAGTAGCCAGCACTTCCAGAATACCGCCATAGTTGCCGGCAGCCAGGTGTTTTTCCGTGAGCCGCTTTACCGTCTGGATATTTTGGTGTAACTCCTGCTCTGCCGGTTCCTCCAAGTAAGCAGTATCAACAGCTCCTGTCCCGGCGTTTTTAGCCAGGTTAAAGGCCCGGGTAAAGGCTGTATTCAGGGCTTCAAAAGTATCTTTCTCCATGAAGCCGGCCAATGCTTCCGCTCTTTTCAGGGCATCAAAGGGACAGTCAGCCCCTACTTCCAGTACTGCATTTACCAGATCATGAGCGTATCCTATCTCCTCATGGAGGATGTTTTCCAGCCGCTGCCGGTAAAAGGCCAGGATGCTTGCCCATAACTCCTCATCAACCCTTTGGCCCAGTTTATCTTCGTAAAGTTTAACGGAAGCCAGTGTCAGTTCCTTAATCGACACCGGGAGTTGATGCTCAAGAATGATATGGGTAATACCCAAGGCCTGCCTCCGCAGGGCATAGGGATCCTGGGACCCGGTGGGAATTAGTCCTGCCAGGAAACAGCCGGTAATGGTATCCACTTTATCGGCAATGCTGACCGCGATTCCCGTTTGCCCGGTTGGCACGGCATCGCCGGAAAAACGGGGCAGGTAATGCTCCCGGATTCCCTCAGCCACTGCATGGTCCTCCGTGGCCAGAGCGTAATAGCCTCCCATGATGCCTTGGAGCTCCGGGAATTCATAAACCATATTGGTGACCAGGTCAGCTTTGGCCAAGTAGGCAGTCCTTTGAACCTGGGCTGCCGTCTCCGCCGGCCAGCCCAATTGCTGGGCCAGAATTACCGCCAATTTCTGAACCCGCTGGGTCTTCTCCCAGAGGGTACCCAGTTTTTCCTGGAAAACAATCTCTTTGAGTTTTTCCACCTTTTTGTCCAAGGGTTCCTTCAGGTCTTCCCGGTAGAAGAAATGGGCGTCGGTCAACCGGGCCATCAATACTTTTTCATTCCCTTCCCGCACCAGTTCCAGGCTGCGAGCATCTCCGTTTCTTACGGCCACAAACCGGGGCAGCAACTTTCCGTCCTGGCTTCTCACGGGAAAATAACGCTGGTGCTCTTTCATGGGAGTAATGACCACTTCCTCAGTCAGCTCCAGATACTCCTGAGGGAAACTCCCCACAAAAGCAGTGGGATACTCCAAAAGTTGCGTTACTTCTTCCAGGAGATCCGGGTCAACTTCCACCCTTCCTTTTTCCTGTTCGCCCAGCACTTCTATTTGTTCTACAATCATCTGCTTCCGGCGATGCTGGTCTACGATGACATAAGCCTTTTCCAGGGCTTCGAAATAGTCGGCTGCTGAGGGCAAAGAAATAGGTTCCGGTGCCAGAAAACGATGACCGTAAGTAACCCGGTCACTGGTAATCCCTTCCAGAGAAAAAGGAATGACTTGATCCGCCAATAAGGCCACCAGCCAATGGATGGGGCGGGCAAAGCGGAATTCTTTGTCGGCCCAGCGCATTGGTTTGGGAAAACTCAGCTTCTTGATGAAATTAAGCAGCAACTCCGGCAGGATCGCCGCAGCCGGTTTGCTTTCTTCCCGGACGGTGGCAAAAACATATTCCCCGTTCCCGACGGTTTTGACCACCAGGTCTTCCACCGCCACTCCCTGGCTCTTGGCAAAACCTTGTGCCGCTTTGGTGGGATTGCCGCCGGCGTCAAAGGCAGCCTTTTTGGCAGGGCCTTTTACTTCCTTGACCAGTTCCGCCTGGCTTTCCGCCAGCCCGGTCACATACAGGCAGAGTCGCCGGGGAGTGCCATAGGTAGCCACTGTCCCGTAGTCCAGGCGGGCCTCCTTCAGGCCCGTTTCCGCCAACTCCTTCAACTGTCTTAGTGCAGAACCCATAAACCGGGCGGGTATTTCCTCAGTACCGATCTCCAATAACAAATCCCGGGTCATCCTTTATCCCTCCTTGACAGCCATGACAGCTTGATCTCCGGTTGCAATTCCCTTGTTATCCTTCCCAGGGGCAAGGGGCGGCAGACCTAACCGCTGCCGGGCCTCTTCATCTTTCAGCAGGGGATAACCCAATTGCTCCCGTTCCTTTAAATAACCCTGGGCACACCGACGGGCCAGGTGCCGGACCCGGCCGATATAGCCGGTTCTTTCCGTAACGCTGATGGCGCCCCGGGCGTCCAGCAGGTTAAAGGTATGGGAACACTTCAAGGCATAATCGTAAGCAGGTTGGCTCAGGCCTTCCTCCAGGATCCGGAGACATTCTTTTTCGTACATGTCAAAAGCTTGAAATAACATGGCCGTATCGGCAACTTCGAAATTATAGCTGGAATAATCGTATTCCAGGTGTTTGAACACATCCCCGTAGGTCAGGTCATCCACCCAGACGATGTCAAAAACACTGTTTACTTTTTGGATAAACATGGCCAACCGCTCAATACCGTAAGTGATTTCCGCCGACACCGGCTGGCAGGCAATTCCCCCGCACTGCTGGAAATAGGTAAACTGGGTGATCTCCATCCCGTCCAGCCACACTTCCCAACCAAGGCCCCAAGCTCCCAAAGTGGGGGATTCCCAATTGTCCTCCACGAAACGGATATCATGCTCATGGGGATCGATTCCCAAGGCCCGCAGGCTATCCAGGTACATCTCCTGCACATTGGCGGGTGAGGGCTTTAAAATAACCTGATACTGGAAGTAATGCTGGAGCCGGTTGGGGTTCTCCCCGTACCTGCCGTCAGTGGGACGGCGGGAAGGTTCCACATAGGCACAATTCCAGGGCTCCGGTCCCAGGGCCTTCAGAAAAGTATTGGGATTCATGGTACCGGCCCCTACTTCAATATCGTAGGGCTGGGTAATGACACAACCTTTTTCACTCCAGAACTGGTTGAGATTCATAATTAATTCCTGGAAATTCATAGACAACCTCCTCAAAATAATAAAACTCCCGTCACTGGATCTCATCCAGGGACGGGAGTTATTCCCGCGGTTCCACCCTGCTTGGTCCCAAAGGACCCACTTCATTGACGGGGTTTTACTGGGGCTTCTCCGGCCCGTTCCTCCCCAGGCTTCAGAGCGCCTTCACTGTCCATGCTGACCGGGTTCCCACCCTTCCCCGGTTCTCTGTCCAGCCATGTTACAGCTACTACTCTCCTGCATCGCCTTGCACTTCACTAATTAATGGTATTAATTTAGCAAATTGCAGTCACTTTGTCAACTGATAAAAATAAATTCATCTTCCGGTTCCTCGTCACTGACCAGTTCCAGGTGACAGCCGTTTAAAATGGCGGCTGCCGTGCCGATGCCGGCCATTACCGTCAACTCCTCACTGGCCATGATGGCCGCCAGACCGGCGATGCTTAAAGAAACCGGCAAAGAGAGCAAAGTCTCCCCGTTTCTCTTGATTATTACTTTGGTTTGATTAGTGCGATGGAGAAGACCTTTGAACCCGGACCAAATTCGTTCGCCTTTCAAAATACAATGCCATGACCCTTTCTCCTGTTCCAGGCGGATTAAGGCTGCTACCACATCGCCCCCCGCCTGGTTCAGAGCTTCCCTGGCCTCCTCGTAAGTCACATCCATTCGTTCCCGGATTAAATCTATTTTTTGCAGTTCATCCATGGCATCCCACTCCTTTGCCCCTAGTTTTCCTTGGGGGGATTTTTTTTATCCCCTTCCAACAGGCTTAAGTGCTGCAGAAAAGCCACGGACTTCAAACGCCTTTCCAATTGGTACCGGAGATAGTAACCTAAAGATTGAAACAGCCTTTTTCGGAGTATTGGTGAAATTTTTAAACGGGGCAGCAGGCGTATTTCCAATTCCAGCAAGCGACGCCAGACGGCTATTTCTCCGCCTGCCAGCCGGTAACCCTGGGGATCTAAGGGGGCGCAATCGGGACAAAGGAGCCCGCCAAGGGAACCGCTCAAGACCCATCCCCCCTCCTGCTTAGGACTTCCATGGCAGGAAGCACAGCGATGGAGTACCGGCTGGTACCCCAGGAGCCCCAGTAAATCAACGGTAAAAAAAAGAGCTCCTGTTTCCGGTTCCTCCAAGGTGGCCACCAGATGCAGGGCGGTTAAGAAGCGGACAAACACCCTTTCCTGGGGCTGCCTTTCGGGAACCATGGCATCCAAAAGCTCTACCATATAGACAGCATAAGCCCACCGGTAAAGATCCTCCCGGAGGGCGACAAACATTTCTTTTATTTCGCATTGGGTAACGGTATCCATGCTTTTGCCCTGGTACAAAACCAGGTCCGCATATGTCAACGGTTGGGTGGCACCCCTGAGTTTGCTGCGACTCCGGCGGACACCTTTAGCCACAGCGCTGATTTTGCCGTAGTCTTTGGTATAGATGGTCAAAATCCGGTCTGCTTCTCTTAAGTTATAGTGTTTTAAGATAATCCCCTCAGTTTTATAAATAGCCAATTTACATCCCGTTCCCTTAGAGGGAATCCGTTAGGACAGTTCCAACACTCCCCCATTGGTTGTGCCATCCTGGGTTCTTTCCCTTCTTACATAATCAAGATATAGTAAATAAGCATCTATATTGCCTGTAGCTGCAAATATGCCCCACACTATATCACTCTGTTTCATGGGTTCCTCCCATCCTTTCCGTTGAATAATGGTTTCTAGGATTAGATTACACCCAAACAAGAACCCGTATACTGTAAAGAAAATGGCAAGTCCTAGATCAAATAGGCAATCAGGGCCGACGCCAAAGAAGAATAAATCAGCAATCCGGTAATATCGATGGAAGTTGAAATAAAGGGGGCGGAAGCTACAGCCGGGTCAATCCCCACCCGGCGGAACACCAGCGGTACCAGGGTACCCACGGTGGCAGCCGTAACCATATTGCCCACCAGTGCCAACCCCACCACCAAACCTAAGATCCAATTGCCGTACATGACAAGGGCCACACTACCTACGATCATGCCACAAATGGCACCGATAATCAAACCTGATAGGCATTCTTTCACTACGGTCACCCATGCTTCTTTGCCTTCAATGGCTCCCATAGCCAGGCCCCTGACGGTCAAGGTTGAAGATTGGGTCCCCACATTGCCGCCCATACCGGTCAGCAGCGGTACAAAGAAAGCCAAGGCTACCATTTGGTTTAATTCATCTTCCAAACCACGGAGCACGGACCCGGCAATCATACCTCCCAGCAAAGTAACCAAAAGCCAGGGCAATCTTGACCGCACCGACATGCTCAACCGGCCCAGTAAAGGTAATTCCGTTTCCACTTCACTGGTCCCGGCCAACAGGAAAATATCCTCGGTAGCCTCCTCATGAATGACATCGATGACATCGTCTACCGTTACAATTCCCACCAGGGAACCGTCTTGATCAACCACCGGAACGGCCAGCAAACCGTACTTGGTAACTACCCTGGCCACTTCTTCCTGGTCCATGGTCACGGGAACACTGATCACATTTTCCTGCATAATTACCCCAATCTGCTCCTGGGGATCCGCCACAATCAATTCCCTTAATGAGATGACCCCTACCAGCTTGTTACTCGTATTGATGACATAAACATAATAAACCGTCTCCGCTTCAGGGGCAGTTTCCCGCAGCACCTCAATGGCTTTCCCGGCGGTGATGGTCTCCAAAATAGCCACATACTCGGTGGTCATAATACCGCCGGCGGAATCTTCGGGGTAAGCCAGCAATTCCTTAACGTCACTGGCTTCATCGGCTTCCATCAGTTCCAGCAGTTCATCTTTCACATCTTCGGAGACTTCGCCCAAAAAGTCGGCGGCGTCATCCAAAGACATTTCATCGAGAATGGCCGCGATGCGCTCCGGTCCCAGGGCATCCAGCAAGGCATTGACGGATTTGGTTTTCAGGTTACGCAGCACCAGTGCCGCCGTTTCCCCGTCCAAGCGTATAAATACCCGTGCCATATCGAGCTCATTCAAAGATTCCAGCGCATCAGCCACATCAGCCGGGTGCCGGTCTTTATGCTCCTGAAGCCAAGCCTCTAACTCCGGGGTGAGCTTCAATATTTCTTTCAGTTTGAAAGGCAATGGCATCGCTCCTTTCTTCCTAGGAGCGAACCATTAAAAAACCGCTCCCAGGCATAAAGTTTCTGATTTGTTGTATCCTACTTCGCCAAGGAACGGATTCCATCCTCACCTTCCACCTCCGTTTTATTATTTCCCACACAAGGAACGTCTTAAGCTTAAACTTAAGACGTCCTCTAATTAAAATCTATCAACTTTTCCCCCCGATGTCTATTAAACTATAGTCTTTTCGGGCATCGTACCCCAAGGCCCTCAGATCTCCCTCACGGCGGCGCCACCCGGGCTTGACCTTAACTCTCAAATCCAAAAAGATTTTGCTGCCCAACAGGTGTTCTATCTCCAATCTGCTTCGCTGCCCAATTTCTTTCAGCATTTGTCCCCCTTTCCCGATGACAATGCCCTTCTGGGAATCCCGTTCCACATAGATCACCGCCCCTACATAGACGGTATCTTCCGACCGCTGGATCAACTCCTGGATTTGGACCGCCACCGCATGGGGAATCTCTTCCCGGGGCAGTTGCAGCACCTTTTCCCGGATAATCTCTGCCATCACAAACCGCTCCGGTTGATCGGTAACCATCCCTTCCGGGTAGTATTGGGGTCCTTCCGGCAGGTAGCTTTTGAGCACCCTCACCAGATGGTCCAGATTCTCGCCGGTAACGGCAGACACGGGAATAATCTCACTAAAGGAAAAGCGCAAGCTTAGGTCCTGGATGAGGGGCAGCAGATTCACCTTGGGAAGCAAATCGATTTTGTTCAGGATTAGAAAGACAGGAGTAGATACTTCATGCAGTAATTGTAAAATGAATTCTTCCCCGGCACCGAACTCCTGGGTGACATCGAAAACATAGAGAATCACATCTACTCCGGACAGGGAATTGCGGGCTACTTGCACCATGTATTCTCCCAGTTTATGCTTTGGCTTATGGATCCCAGGTGTATCCATGAACACAATTTGGGCGTCGGCGTCAGTATATACGCCTTGGATTTTGGTTCTGGTGGTCTGGGGTTTGTCGGACATGATGGCAATCTTTTGCCCGATTAAGTTGTTCAGCAAGGTGGATTTGCCCACATTGGGTCTGCCGATCAAAGCGGCAAAACCGGAACGGTACTCCGCCATTCCTTTCACCTCAAAGCTCAGTTTTTAGGGTAAATGCACCCGGGAGGAGTTCCTTAACCTTGGCAACCACATAAGCACCCCGGGCATTGCCCATAACTACATCAGCATCAGGCCCAAACTCAGCCAATACCTGCCGGCAGGCGCCACAGGGACTGATGGGTTCTTGGGTTGGAGCGTAAACAGCAATGGCCTCAAACTCCCGGAATCCCGCTGAAACGGCTTTGGTCACCGCCACCCTTTCGGCACAAATGGTCAGGCCGTAAGAAGCGTTCTCCACATTACAGCCGGTAAAGATTTCCCCCGAAGCAGTCAAAAGAGCCGCCCCCACGGAAAAACGGGAATAGGGGGCGTAAGCGGCGGCACTGGCCTTTTTCGCCTCTTCAAGTAACTTTTCGTAATTCATCTTCCCACCTCCGCCGGTCCGGGCTTAAGGGCAAATATTTCCTATTCACTAACCTCATCAGATTCAGGGGCTTGATCGGGAACCGGCGGGGTAATCACACCACCGGAAATAATCATCTTAATCCCGTCTTCGACTGACATATCTAAATAGATCAAATCTTCTTCCGGAACCATCAATAAAAACCCGGAAGTAGGGTTGGGAGTAGTAGGCAAAAAGACGTTGATCACCGTATCCTTGGTTTTTTCCTGTACCTCTCCTTTACTGGTTCCGGTGACGAAAGCCAAGGCCCAAATACCTCTCCTGGGATATTCCAGCATGACCACCCGCTGGAAAGCGTTTTGCTCACCGGTGGCAAAGGCATCAAGGATCTGTTTCACCGTCCGGTAAATGACACCGGCGATGGGCATCCTGGTGATCAATCTTTCCCCGTAGGCTAACAATCTTCTGCCCAACACATTGGTGGTAAAGATGCCTGTCAAAAACACCAGGACAATCATGGTCAGAAAACCGAGGCCTTTAACTTTTTGCCTGGTAAACAGGGCCACAATATCACCGGCAAAATCATCGGTTACATTAAAGAGCCAATTTATGGTGAAAATGGTCGCTGCCAAGGGCAGAATGGCCAGAATGCCTGTAATAAAATACTTTTTGATATTAGCCAATCCATACGAGCCCCCTTAATCCTCAAATCATCCTAACCCATATTCTACTGCCAAAAATAATTAGCCCGACAATCACTGCATTAACAGCTGCCAACAAGACGGCGGCGGCAGCAACGTCTTTGGCCGTTTTGGCCAGGGGATGAAGGCGTCCGTCCACAGCCAGATCCACGGCTTTTTCGATGGCCGTATTGATCAATTCTGCCACCAGTACCAGAAATACCGTCAAGGAAATCACAGCCCACTCCCAAAGCCGGAGCTGAAAAACAAAACCTAACACTGTTACCAACAGTGCTGCAGCCAAATGGATTTTCAGATTACGTTCTTCCTTGATGGCCGCCACCAACCCGCTGAGAGCAAAGGTAAAGGACTTCAGCATCTCTACCTCACTAATCCCGCCGCAGAGAGGATATCCTCTACTTTATCCTGCATCGCTGCTTCTTCCTCCGGTTCCAGGTGGTCATATCCCAGCAGGTGATAAAAACCATGGGCCACCAAGAAACCCAACTCCCTTTCCAGGGAATGGCCATACTCATCAGCCTGACTGACAGCCCTTTCCAGGGAGATGACAATGTCGCCCAAAGCATCTTCTTCCCAGTCCTCCCCAACATCCGGGTCTTTCTCATCCTCCCGGTAAGCGAAGGAGAGAACATCGGTAGGGCTGTCTACCTCCCGGTAATCCCTGTTCAACTCCCGGATTGTTTCATCATCCACCAGCACCACGGCCACTTCCAGGCGGGAATCAATCTTTTCCCGCTCAAAACCGGAATTCAGGACTTCAAGTATAATTTTCTCCAATTCCGGAGTGAAGCAAACCTTATCCTGCCGGTTGCTTATGGAGATTGGCATCTTTTTTCCTCCTCTCAATCTCTTTCAGCACATTTTCCGGGTATTCAATCCGGGAATGGAAAAAGCCGCTCAATACTCTGACGAAGGCCTGGGCGATGATGTCCAATTCTTTAAAAGTAAGATCACATTCTTCTAACTGCCCGTCTTCCAGTTTTTCCCTAATAACTTTCCGTACTGTTCCTTCCACCCGGCCCGGGTTTGACTTCTGGACCGAACGAACTGCCGCTTCCACGGAATCCGCCAGCATCACAATGGCCGCTTCTTTAGATTGGGGCTTAGGCCCTTCATAGCGAAAGTCATCTTCCGAAACAGGATCATCCCTGCCGCTTTTAGCCAGGTTGACTGCCTTGTTATAGAAAAAAGAAACCAGGGTAGTGCCGTGATGCTGGGCGATAATGTCCTTGACCACTTCCGGAAGTCCGTATTCCTTGGCCAATTCAAGGCCGTCCTTGACATGTGTCAGGATGATCAGGTTACTGAGAGTAGGGGCCAGCTTGTCATGAGGATTTTCCTCCGTCAGTTGGTTCTCGATGAAAAAATAAGGTCTTTTCAGCTTGCCTACATCATGATAATAGGAACCCACCCGGGCCAGAAGGGAATCGGCCCGTACCGCATCGGCTGCCGCTTCCGCCAAATTACCCACCAAAATACTGTGGTGGTAGGATCCCGGTGCTTCCAACAGCAGCCGCTTCAAAAGGGGTTGATTGGGATTGGACAACTCCAGGAGCCGTAGAGACGTGGTTATTCCAAAAGTCGTCTCCAGAAAAGGCAAGGAACCGATGGTAAAAATAGATGACAGAACCCCGTTAAACACTCCCATGGGCAGAGCAACGCTGAACATGGTCAGATTATAATTAAGCAACAAGCCCAGCGCCAGAATAGTAATCACATTGGCCAGGATGATATAAAGACTGGCTTTGGCCAGGTCGGTCCGCTGGCTCAGGCGGGACACGCTGTACACCCCGGTTACGGAGCTGACAAAAGCACTGATGGCATACTCCAGGTTATTACCTGAAATAACGCCGCTAAAAAAAGCAAAAACAGCGGCCAAAAAGACAGCCAGCTTGGGATCAAACAAAACGGCGATCAACATGGTGACACCGGCCAAGGGAATCAAATAGCCCACCAGCTGCACCACTTCCGCACTGCCGCCGATATTGATGGCATTAATTCCCCGGATTAAGCCGAACCCAATCACCACCAGCAGCCCCAGCAAGACGAAATGCTCCTGAACCATCAACACCTGACGGCGGTATTGATATAAAAAGAACAGCAACAGCAGAAAAGCGATCAGCAGCACCAAAGCCAGGCCAATCAGACTGGTATAGGAGGAACGGGAACGCAACAGCCCCAGTTTCTGCAGCGCTTCGATGTCGGCGGCCGTCACCACGTCACCCATGCCCACAATTTTTTCATTCTGCCTGATACGCACCTGGACAGGAGCGACCTCATCCCTGGCCCGCTGTCGTTCCTGAGCCGTTAACAAGGTGTCAATAAAAAAGTTGGGCTTAAGCTTAAGCTGCTCGATAATGGCTGCTGACAACTGGCGCAGATCCTGGGGAATTGTCTCTGTCGCCAAGGCTTGTTCGATAAGCTGCTCTCTGGTTTCCCCCAGATCACTTTGCTGGACCCCTTTACTGAAAACATTTCGCAGCAATTGCAGGATGCTCTGTTCCGCCGCTTCAATCTGCCCGGCCTCCGCCTTCAGCACCGACCGCAAGGTTTCTTCAGGTACCCCCAGTCCCAATTCCTGCAACCGGTAGACCTGTTCTCTTTCCTCTACGGTTCCTTCTCCATCGGCCAAACTCCTGATCCACCTAATCTGACTGAAAATGTTACCAACTTCCGTCTCTAACTCCTTCAGGATATCAGGATCCAACTTATAAGAAGGCCTGACGGCCCGGGCGGCTTCCTCCCTGGCGGCCTCAGTCGGTACCTCACTTTCATACACAATACCTTGTTCAGCGAAAATATCCCGGGGACTGGGCTGGTCTTCACGGATATCCAATTGTTTAGGCATGAAACTGATGCACAGAATGATCAGGGACACAAAATAAAAAATCAAGCCCCCGCCGATCAAACGGGCATTTAGGCTTTTCAGCACACCTTTAAATAAGCCGCTTAATTGTTCTACAAACCATTTTGCCATGGGGCTTCCCCCTCTCAATCCCTCACGCACCGGCCGTTGTCCTGGTTATCTTTATCAAAAAACTCATAAGCTCTGATTATTTCCTGAACCAAAGGATGCCGGACCACATCCGCTTCCGTCAAATACTGGAAAGAAATGCCCTTTACTTTTTCCAGTACTTGTTGGGCCTCAATTAAACCGGAATATTGCCCTTTGGGCAAATCCACCTGCGTCACATCCCCGGTAATAACCGCTTTGGAACCAAAACCAATCCTGGTCAGAAACATTTTCATCTGCTCCGGGGTGGTGTTTTGTGCTTCATCCAGGATAATAAAAGCATCATCCAAAGTACGGCCCCTCATGTAAGCCAATGGGGCCACTTCAATCACAGTGCGTTCCATGAGTTTTTCCACTTTGTCCATTCCCAAAGTATCATATAGGCTGTCATGGAGAGGCCTCAAATAGGGATTCACTTTTTCCTGCAAATCCCCGGGCAAAAAGCCCAACTTTTCCCCCGCCTCCACGGCCGGCCTGGTCAGCACAATCCGGTTGACTTCCTTGTTTTTTAAGGCCAGCACAGCCATGACCACGGCAAGGTAGGTTTTTCCCGTCCCGGCAGGACCAATGCCAAAAACAATATCATAGTCCCGGATGGCCTGGACATAACTTTTCTGGCCCAAAGTTTTGGGCCTGATCTTCTTGCCCCGGGGTGTGGTGAAGATCACTTCCGACAAGGCATCTGCCAAATTGTCAGTGTCCTGGGCCTGATCTTGCTCCAGCATTTCCGAAGCATAGTTAATAAGCCCCACATCAATCCCGTTACCTGCCCGGGCGAGGGACACCAATTGTTCAAGCAATTTCCGGGTCTTTTCCACGTCTTCTTCGTTACCGGTGATCAAAACCTCATTACCCCTGGCTACGATTTTGACTTGAGTCAGGCTTTCTATATAACTGAGATTCTCATCACCAATGCCAAACACAGTCAGGGCTTCACCATATGTTCCCACGGTAAAGCGTACCTCCCGGTACTTGGACAATAATCATTCCTCCCTTATCGAATAGCCTGCCACTTCTATTTTCCTATTCTGCCTACTCCCTGCCAAACTTAAACAGACCGGCCCGGTTCCCTCTAACAAAGTTAAACCTAGCCGGTCACCGCTAGGTCAAAGGCTGAAACTTACCGATATCTTCGATCGCTTCTATAACTACTTTCACCCGAACCTTACCTTCAGGAGCCTCTTCCTCCTGTTCCTGCTGCAGCACCACTTGACTCCCGGCAGGTATTTGGGCTCTTACTTTTTCCAATGCTTCCTTCAAAGCAACAGCCTTTGCTTCCTCAAAGCTCAATTCCCGCCGGAAAGGCTCCACCTGGCGGTAAGTTGTTGTTATTAATTCGACAGGCACCTGCCAATTCCTCCAAGGCACCAATTTATGGCCGGTTTCTTTATAGTGATAATGCACAAAAGGAGGAGTCTTGGGACCGTGGAGAACAATTTCCCTGTCCAACAATACAAGCTTAGTGACGGTTACCTCCCTGCCTGTATATGTTTCTCCTTTCTCGATCAAAGGGACTTCCCCTCGTCCTTCATACCAAACCCTGGCTTTGGCCACGCCACGGGCCCGCACCAGCCGGGGTTGTCTCAAACTCACGTCTTCTCCCGGCTCCGGAGTAACCATGCCGGAGATCAGCACCTGCCCGGCTGCCACCGTATCCCCAACTCTCACCAGGGGCTCACCGCTAATTGACAGCAGTTCATGAATCACTCCTTCCTTGGCAGCCACCAAATGGCCGGGCTTCGTATCCAACTGTTCTTCATCAGGCAGTTTTTTCTCCACCACTCGGATAATGGCCCTGGTGCCCTGGAGTTCAATGCCGGCCCAAGCCAAACGGGGGATTTCTACTTCCAGTCTCCTTTCAATTTCCCTTAACCGGAGGGAGCCTTTCATGACCCCGGGCCTCAGTCCCAGTTCTCCGGCCAATTCAATTACTTCCCTGGGATCCAATTCCTGCAGCTCTTCCGGAGCGGCACAATCCACAAACCAGATCAAGGAGGATAGCCAATAAAGAAGGCAAACAAACAACAAGACACCGGCCACGAATGTTTTCCGACGGCGTAATCGCCGCCAGGCAAAAGGAAGCCCTTTTTTTTCTTTAATTCGAAAACGGGTGTTGGTTTTGCGGGCCACTATTCTTAACAGTTTCACCTGGGAAACGGCTACTTTAACCATGAAACGCTCTTTACCGAGGGGTACAATATCCCATAAGGGTATACCCTGAACTAAAGCCAGGTTAATAAACTTTTCCGGGGCTTTGCCCTCTACCACAATGGTTACATAGCCTTGCCAGTAGACTTGCCAATCCTTTAATTGCATCGATATTCACCTCAATCTTCGAGCATGAGGGCTGAGATTTTTCCCTCCACCAGCATTTGATCACTTTTCAAGTTTTTCAGGACCAAATCGCTGCCTTTAATGGTGATCTGACCGGCAGTGGAATTAACCCGGATCTTTGCCTGGCTGTATTCGATAATGCCCCTGTGGTTTTCCAGGAGCAGTTCCTTTTGACCGATCATGGTCAACTTGGGCAAATCCAACAGCACATCGGAAGGCATTTCCAGCAGTTCCACCATGTGCGCTTGAATCTGTCTCGTTTTCCGGGCTACCCTGCCCTTCTTTTTCCCCATGGGACCAGCCTCCTCTCTGCTACATTTTTATGCGGCAAGTCCACCGGTAAGACCCCCATTTGCCTCCGCTCCGGACAAACAAAAAAGCTATCCGTATATGGATAGCTCATTCGCTGTTAGATTGCACAATCAGGAGGATACCGTCGGAAAACCGGATCTCCCCTGTTTCCCCCAGCAATACATTGCTGATCCCCAAAGAGGATCCCTGCCGCAACAGACCGTTCTCCAAAGGATAGCAGAAACCTTTGAGGGTTAAATCCCTTACCACCGGACTTAAAGGCAGTAAAGACACTGTTTGACCCGGATAACCCCTGACGGCCACGGACCGGTCCGTTGCCCAAAGGGTTTGAAGGGGTGTCGCCAATCTGATCGGTATACCTGAAGACAAATAGCCTGCCAGCAGAAAGATATTGGCCAAGGAATGATCGAGCCGGTCCCCAATGCCGGCAAAAATGATAACTTCCTCCGGCTGCCGGTTAAGGGCTTCAATAAGGGCCAATTCCGTGTCCGTTTCATCCTTTTCCCGGGGAAACCTTTTGATGGGCACTTCTTTGGCCTGAAGCTGCCGCCTGACCTCTCCGGTTAAAGAATCCAGGTCCCCCACTACCAGATGGGGCACTAAGCCCAGGGACAAAACGTACTCTGCTCCTTTATCGGCACAGAGTACCAGATCATCTTCCCGGATTTGGCTGCGATGCCACCGGGGATCAGTAAATTCGCCACCGGCAAAAATAAGGCAACGCATCCCCTAACGCATCCCCCGTCCCCGCACCAAGGGTGCGCCGGGAGGCCTCATGGCTCTGGGAGGTTGTAAAATCTCCGACCAGATCATACCTTCCATGGCCTTATGCAGCTGCAAGCCTGGTAGCCGCTCTCTGTCCGGCATACCGTTTTCCCTGGCGGGAATCTTTAGAGCAGGTGTTTCGCGGTAAACAGGCTTCTCTCTTGGCAATTCTTTTCTGGGGCGAGGTTCCTCAATAATGACCTCTTCTGCCTTTGTTTCTGTCTCTTCAAAAAGAGGAAAGGAAAAAATGGGAGGCAAACCAAGGTCGGGCACGGCCACCGGCGGCATTGCCTCCCGGGGTGGCTGGGGCTCTGCAGCCGTGGGTGGCGGAACCGATACCGGCCGCCTTTGCCTGTCCTGCCTTGCCTTCTTCTGCTTTTCACTTTCCCCCAAGGCCTTGAACACCATGACCAAGATGAAAAATATTATTCCTAACCAGTCCAAGCTACCACCCCTTTCCAAGGGTATTCTTACGCACTACTTTGTTTTTCCAGGCTGGCCGCCTGAGGGTCCTTGTTCCGCTCCCAATTTGCTGATGGCATCTCTCATCTGGGTATCAGCCAGGATATTTTGTAAATTATAGTAGTCCATGACCCCTAACTTGCCTTCCCGCAACGCATCAGCCATAGCTAACGGCACCTGGGCTTCTGCTTCCACAACTTTGGCCCGCATTTCCTGAACCGCCGCTTTCATCTCCTGCTCCCTGGCCACGGCCATGGCCCGGCGTTCTTCCGCCTTCGCCTGGGCGATTCTCTTATCGGCTTCCGCCTGATCCGTCTGCAGTTGAGCACCGATGTTTCTCCCTACATCAACGTCAGCAATATCGATTGACAGGATCTCAAAAGCGGTTCCTGCATCCAGGCCTTTATCCAGCACGGTTTTGGAAATAGCGTCGGGATTCTCCAGCACCTGTTTGTGAGTTTCGGAAGAACCTACTGTAGTAACAATTCCTTCCCCGACGCGGGCAATGATGGTCTCTTCGCCGGCTCCGCCAACCAAGCGGTCGATGTTGGCCCGAACTGTTACCCGAGCCATAACTTTTACTTCGATACCATCTTTAGCAACTGCCGATACAGTCGGCGTTTCAATCACTTTGGGATTAACGCTCATCTGCACCGCTTCCAACACATTCCGCCCTGCCAGGTCAATGGCCGCAGCCCTTTCAAAGGAAAGGGGAATATTGGCCCGGGCTGCCGCAATCAAAGCGTCCACCACCCGATCCACATTACCTCCGGCCAGGTAATGGGCCTCAAGTTTGTCAGAGCTTACTTCAAGGCCTGCTTTATCGGCTTTAATCAGGGGACCCACAATTCTGACCGGGGGTACACGTCTTAACCGCATCCCTACCAGAGTAAAGATCCCTACTCTCACCCCGGCAGCTAAAGCGGAGATCCACAAACCGACGGGAATAAAACTGAATAAGAACAAGATACCAAGCAGAATAAGAACCAGGATAATTAAACTTGGCAACACCATAATAACAACCTCCTTCAAGTTTTTTTACTCTTTTCTCTCCCGGACAACCACTCTGGTACCCTCTACCTTCACCACCTTTACGGAAGTGTTGGCGGGAATATAGTTGCCTTCAGCCACAACATCCACCCGCTCTCCATGGATTTCCGCGGTCCCGGCGGGCCTTAAAATCGTAATCGTTCTTCCCTCGGCACCCAAGAGCTCAGCCAAGGATGTTTCCGGAGCCACATAGCCACTTTCATTTTTTTGTTTTACTCCCAGAATTAGCTTCTGCCATATCCGGCGGGTGGGTAAAAACTTGATACTGACCAAGAGCAGGACGATGGAACCGATTAGAGCAATCACCAGGGACACCACCGCCTGATCCAAGCTGGGCGCCGCCAGGGCGATACTGATGATCAGTGCAACAATACCCACTATTCCGGCCACGCCGAAGCCGGGTAAAATCAACACTTCCACCGCCAAAAGGATTAAGCCCAACAGGAAAATAAGAACCGCTTCCCAGCCGGACAGGCCGGTAATAATACTGCCGCCGAAATAGAGAGCCAGAGCGGCAACTCCAATCATTCCGGGAATGCCAAAGCCCATGGTGAACAATTCAATCACCAAACCGGCAATACCTACCGTCAAAAGGATGGGCATCACTACCGGACTGGTAGCCCACCTGGCAATTCTTTCTGCTAAACTTGCTTCATAAGTTTCCACTATGGGATTGTCAAAACCTTTTTGGGCCAGCAGGCTCTCCAAAGAATCCACCGTGCCGTCGCTCAGGCCATATTCAAAGGCCTGCCTGTCGGTTAAAGTGAGCAATTTGCCTGCCTCGGTCAGTCCGGGAATAACCAGTTCCGCTTCCACCATGGCCCGGGCCAGCTCGGCCGCCTTTTCCGGAGCTCTGCCGTTTTCTTCCGCCGCCCTGGCGGCCTGGGCTGCCAGCCTGGCCGACCAGGCGGAGACGGTCTTTTCGTCTGCTTTCTCTGTTCCGATCCGGGGTTCGGCTGCACCGATGGTAGTGCCGGGCTTCATGTACATCTCATCAGCGCTCAAGGCAATTAAAGCCCCTGCCGAAAGGGCTCCTCCGGTTACATAGGCGGTGACGGGAATTTCCTGCTGCTGGATCAGCTTTTCTATGTTTTGGGCTGCATCCACGAAGCCTCCCGGAGTGTCAATCTCTAACAGGATCAAACTGGCTCCCGCCTGTTCAGCCTCTCCAAAGGCATTTTTCAGCATTTCGGTGAGTCCCTTTTCAATGGTACCTTCAATGGGGACTACAAATACCACCTCACCGGCACTGCAGGCCTCCCCCATCGGAACCAACGCCATCAAAAAGGCTGTTATCAGTAATAATATTGCCTTTTTTTGCCTCATTATCTACCCTCCTGTACGATTATTTGCTGCAATTGATCGATAGATCAGGTACTAAAAAATTAAAAGCCTGGTATTAATATACCAGACTTTACAGGCAAAATAAAATGATTGTTTGAAGACTGCTTAGGTTTGGCTGGCTAGGAGGAGATTCCTCTACTTCCAACGACGCTTCCTGGCAGCTTCAGACTTTTTCTTTCTTCTTACGCTGGGTTTTTCGTAGTGTTCCCGCTTCCTCGCCTCAGACAAAACGCCTGCCTTTTGACAAGAGCGCTTAAAACGGCGCAGAGCAGCATCAAGGGTTTCGTTTTTACCGATCCGAACTTCACTCACAGCTCCATCTCCCTCCCTCCACTACCAACCATCCAAACCAAACAAACGTCAGCATCGTTTGCAGCTTAGATTCTGGAGATCTGCACAAAAAAGCACATCCTAAATTATACTCTATAGACTAAAACCAGTCAAGCTCAGATCTTGACTCCTAATTTTCGTCCTCCGATCAAGTGATAGTGAAGGTGCATCACTACTTGTCCACCGTCTTCTTTACAGTTGTTTACCAGGCGAAATCCTGTTTGATCTATTCCCTTTTCCTTGGCAATTTTCACAGCCGCCAGGTGGATGTCCCCAATCAAACCTGCTTCTGCCTCTGTCACCGCCGTCATGTCGGATATATGTTGTTTGGGGATGATTAAAATATGTACCGGGGCCACTGGATTAATATCTTTGAAAGCGATCACCCGGTCATCCTCATAAACGATTTCCGAAGGCACTTCCTTATTGGCAATTTTGCAGAAGATGCAATCAGACATAAGTTAACACCCCCTTTATCCATGATGCAAGCAGCCAAAGGTTCTTAAGCTGCTTGCCCCGGAAAAAAGCTGCTACTCAAATACTACTAATTCGGCAATTTTTGCCCGGTTCCTGCATCAATCTCACTGGATTGTTACTGTTTCTACAAAAGATGCCCCCAAAGGGAATCGCCCTTCAACTCGTCCAACAACACCGGCACCAGCCGGCCCCGCAGATCTCCGGTACCTTTAAAGCGGACTTTCAAGTAATTATCGGTGTGGCCTTCCCAGACACCGTCCTCCCCTTCCGTTTCCACCAGGACCTCCAGGGACCGGCCCAAAAACCCGGCAGCATAAGCCCTTTTTAACTCCGCTCCCAGGGCCAAAAAAGCCTGGCTCCTTTTCTCCTTTTCCGGAGCAGGCACTTGTCCGGGAAAACCGGCTGCCTTGGTCCCTTGCCGGGGAGAATATTTGAAAACGTGAAGACCGGCCAGGGCAAGCTCTTTCACAAAAGCCAGGGAACTTTCATGTTCTTCCTGAGTCTCACCGGGAAATCCCACCATGATATCGGTGGTGATGGCTATTTCCGGACGCCGCCTTCGGAGCTCAGTCACTAAAGCAGCGAAATCAGCGGTAGTATACTTCCTGCCCATCTCCTTTAATACCTTATCATTGCCGCTTTGCAACGAGATATGCAGGTGAGGGCAAAAAATCTTCTCCCCGGTCAGGGTATCGAGCAATTCCGGGGAAAAATCATTAGGATCCAGGGAACTGATCCGGATCCGCAATAAGCCGGGAACTTCCTTTAACATTTGCAGCAGCTTATTGAGGTTCATGTCCCCTCCCAAATCCCGGCCATAAGCACCCGTACAGATACCGGTCAGCACCAATTCTTTGTAACCTTTGGACACCAGGCGTTTGGTCTCTGCCAAAACTACGTCCGGGTGCCTGCTCCGGACAGGTCCCCGGGCAAAGGGAATGATGCAATATGTACAGAAATTCTGGCAGCCTTCCTGGATCTTCATAAAGGCCCTGACCCGTCCTGTTTCTTCCAGGGGCAACTCCTCAAAATCCCTGGTCCGCAGGATGTCCTGCACCGCATTAAGGGGTTGACGCTCTTTCATCACCTTTTCCGCCAGTTCCACGATCCGGGAACGGGCTTGGGTGCCGATGACCAGATCCACACCGGGGATCTTCATCACCTCTTCAGAGGACACCTGGGCGTAACAACCGGACACCACCACCACCGCTTCCGGGTTTTGGCGGACGGCACGGCGAATCATCTGCCTGGATTTCCGGTCCCCCAGATGAGTCACGGTGCAGGTATGGATAACGTAAACATCGGCCGTTTCTTCGAAATCCACCGGTTCATAGCCAGCTTTGCGAAAAAGGCTTTGCATAGCCTCAGCTTCATTTTGATTAACTTTGCACCCCAGGGTATGAAAAGCCACCCGTTTAACCGCCAATCCTGATAACCCCCAAATCACCTAATTGGTACATCACAATGGCCAGGGTGGCGATGGCAGCTGTCTCCGTTCTCAGGATGCGAGGGCCCAAAGATACAGGAACTGCACCTTTTTCTTTGGCCAACAACAATTCTTGTGCTCCAAAGCCCCCCTCAGGGCCAATCACCAACACAATTCCGGCGGCCTTTTGGGCCCCGGGAGAAACCAATACCTCTTTCAAGCCCCGGGCTTCTTCTTCCTCCCAGGGCAACAGGATCAGGGTATCTTCCGGCAACTGTTCCAAGGCTTCAGCCAGGTTACAGATGGAACCGACCCGGGGAATGAGGCCCCGGCGGCACTGTTTGGCCGCCTCCCAGGCAATTCTTTGCCACCGCTGCACCCGGTTTTCCGCTTTCTCACCGGACAACCGGACTACGGATCGTTCCATGGCCACCGGAATAATCTTGGATACACCCAATTCCACAGCCTTTTGAATGATCAGTTCCAGTTTATCCCCTTTGGGCAGCCCCTGCAACAGGACCAGCTCCAACGGGGGTTCCGAATAATCCTTGCTGACGGATTTGATCTCGGCAAGGGTCCTGCTTTTATTAATTTCCTTTAAAAGGCAACTGTAGGTCTTGCCCAAACCGTCGCTAACGGTAATAGTCTCCCCGGCTTTTAACCTCAGCACCCGGGACAGGTGTTCATGGTCATTGCCGGTAATCACTACCTCTTTGGCCCCCACTTGCTGCGGGGAAAGAATGAAATGATGTGCCACTGCTAATCCTTCCTTGCCACCAGGGAAACCCATTCACCTTCCATTTCGGTTTCCACTAAGTGATAACCCAGATTTAACAATTTCGCCTCCACCTCAGGCAAACGATGCCTGATGATGCCCGAAGCCAGCAGAACCCCTGCCGGGCTCAGCCTATCATAGGCATCCCGGGCCAGGGCCAATACGGGATCCGCCGTCAAATTGGCGATGATCATCTGGTATTGACCTTCCACTCCCGTCAGCAAATCATTATAGCGGACCGTCACCCGGTCACTGACCCTGTTCAGCTCTACATTTTGCTGGGCGATTTCCACGGCCAGGGTATCAATATCCAAGGCCAAAACACTGGCGGCTCCCAATTTGGCCGCTACGATAGCCAAGATGCCGGAGCCTGTCCCCACATCGATGACCTGGCTGCCCGGCTTGAGATATTTCTCTAGGGCCTGGATGACCATGGCCGTGGTGGGATGGCTGCCGGTACCGAAGGCCATCCCGGGATCCAGCCAGACCACGATCTCACCTCCCTGAGGCCGGTAATCCTCCCAGGAAGGACTGATAACGATTTTTTCGCCTATTTGCTGCGGCTTATAATATTCTTTCCAGGCCGAAGACCAGTCAGCCTCAGCAATTTCTGCATAGGAAACCTTTGCCAACCAGGAAACAAAAAACTGTTCCAAATCGGCCAATAATTTTTCAAAGAGATCCAGGCGTTCCTCCAGTCGTTCATCCATCGGCAGGTAACCTTTGATGATCACGTTTTCCGCCTCCAAAAGTTCCGCAGGCAGCTCGTAAGCATCCCAAAGATCTTCTTCCACATAGCGGGCAATAACCCGGGGATCCTCAATGACCACCCCCTGGGCTCCTACATCATAAAACAAATTTGCTACCGCCTCCGCCGCTTCTTCTGTAGTCTCCACCGTGATCTCCTGCCAATTGCTCATGGAAAACCGCCCTTTCTCCATTCATTACTGTCAGCCCATAAAGGCTTCCTTAACCTTTTCAAAAAAACTCTTATCCTTTACGTTGAAATTGGACTGCCCCAGGGTCTTACCAAACTCTTTCAGCAGTTGCTTTTGCTTGTCATTGAGGTTGGTGGGAACTACAACATGGACCGTAACATGCTGATCACCCCTGCCTGACCCGTGCAATTTGGGTATGCCTTTACCTTTTAGGGTGAAGGTGGCCCCCGTCTGGGTCCCTTCCGGCACCCTGAGCTTACTCTTGCCGTCCAGGGTATCCACTTCTATTTCATCTCCCAAAGCAGCCTGGACCACGGAAATAGGGATCTCCAGGTAAACATCCTGGTTCTTTCTCTGGAACACTTTATGGGGCCTGACTTTGATGATCACATAAAGATCTCCGGAAGGTCCTCCTAAAGTACCCGCCTCCCCTTCTCCTGACACCCTCAGGCGGGAGCCGGTATCCACTCCTGCCGGGATGGTAATGGAAATTTTTCTGGTCCGGCGAACCCGGCCCTGGCCATGGCAAGTACCACAGGGAGAAGTAATGACCTCCCCGGTTCCGTGACAATGATGGCAAGTACGGATACTCTGGAAACGGCCAAAGGGGGTATTCTGGGTAGTCTGCACCTGCCCGCTGCCGCCGCAAACATGACAAGAGGTAGGAGTGGTGCCCGGGGCGGCCCCTGAGCCGCCGCAAGTCGTGCAGGTTTCCGTCCTGGGAATGGAAATGTCCTTCTTGGTCCCAAAAGCCGCTTCTTCAAAACTGCTACTCAGGTCATAGCGAAGATCAGCCCCTCTTTGGGGACGCCTGGTTGCCGAACGGCCTCCACCGCCAAAGCCGGAACCCCCGAAAAACATGTCAAATATATCTTCAAAGCCACCGAAACCGGTGCCCTGGAAGCCGCCGAAACCGCCGCCAAAACCGGCACCGTCGGTGCCGGCATGACCAAACCGGTCATAATTGGCCCGTTTTTGTTCGTCCCCCAATACCTCATAGGCTTCGGTAATTTCTTTGAACTTCTCCTCCGCCTCTTTATCTCCGGGGTTAACATCCGGGTGGTATTTGCGGGTCAGTTTACGATATGCTTTTTTGATCTCCTCCTGAGTGGCCTCTCTTGAGACACCGAGAACTTCATAATAATCCCTTTTGGCCAAACTCTTCCCCTTCCTTCTGAGTCCAAACTCTTACCTTTCCAAATATATGCATTTCATCATCACTGAGATACTTGAACCTGGAAAGTTTGATAGGGACCGCTAAAGGGTCCCTCCTCTTACTTATCATCAGCAACCTTAAAATCTGCATCTACAGTTTCCCCGCCGGCATCGGGGCCTCCGTCCCCACCGGCCTGACCTTGGGCCTGGGCGTTCTGCTGGTATATTTTCGTGGTAACAGCATATACTGCCTCTGACAATTCTTCAATGCCTTTCTTAATGGCCTCCAGGTCGTCCTGATCCAAAGCCTCCCGGAGATTCTTGCGGGCGGTTTCCACTTTTTCCTTGTCCTGTTCTTCCACTTTATCCCCAAATTCTTTGAGGGTTTTTTCCGATTGATAAAGCAGAGTATCTGCCTGGTTTCTGACCTCTACCCTTTCTTTCCGCTTCCGGTCTTCTTCCGCCATTTGCTCCGCATCCTTCACCATCCGCTCGATTTCCTCTTCGCTTAAACCGGTGTTGGACTTAATGGTAATCTCCCGCTGTTTGCCGGTACCCATATCCTTGGCGGAGACATGAACAATACCGTTGGCGTCAATGTCGAATTTAACTTCAATCTGGGGCACACCTCTAGGGGCAGGAGGAATGCCGTCCAAGGAGAACCGGCCTAAAGTTTTGTTGTCAGCGGCCATGGCTCTTTCCCCTTGCAGCACATGAATATCCACACTGGTTTGGTTGTCTGTGGCAGTGCTGAAAATCTGGCTCTTGGAGGTGGGAATGGTGGTGTTCCTTTCAATCAGTTTCGTAAAGACACCGCCAAGAGTCTCAATACCCAAGGAAAGAGGTGTTACGTCTACCAGAACTACATCTTTTACTTCCCCTGACAAGACCCCCGCCTGGATGGCAGCACCCAGGGCCACGCATTCATCAGGGTTGATTCCTTTATGGGGTTCCTTGCCCAGATATTTTTTGATCGCTTCCTGGACGGCCGGGATCCGGGTGGAACCTCCCACCAGGACCACTTTGTCAATGTCCTTGGGTTCCAAGCCGGCATCAGCCAAGGCTTGCCGCGTTGGACCCATGGTTCTGTCCACCAAATCAGCCGTCAGTTCATCGAATTTTGCTCTGGTCAGGGTTATATCCATATGTTGGGGACCGGCATCAGTGGCGGTAATAAAAGGTAAATTAATATTAGTGCTGGCCACGGAAGACAATTCGTGTTTTGCCTTTTCCGCCGCTTCTTTTAACCGCTGCATGGCCATCTTGTCTTTGCTTAAATCAACGCCGTGAGACTTTTTGAACTCCGCTACCAAGTATTCTACAATTCTCTCGTCAAAATCATCGCCACCCAGCCTGTTGTTTCCGCTGGTGGCTTTAACTTCAAAAACGCCGTCGCCAAGTTCCAAAATGGAGACGTCGAAGGTACCGCCACCTAGGTCAAAGACCAGAATTGTTTGATCTTCTTCTTTGTCCAGTCCGTAAGCCAAGGAAGCTGCCGTCGGCTCATTGATAATCCGCAATACTTCCAGACCGGCAATCCGGCCCGCATCTTTAGTAGCCTGGCGTTGACTGTCCGTAAAATAAGCGGGAACGGTAATTACCGCTTTGGTTACCGTTTCTCCCAAATATGCTTCCGCATCGGCTTTCAGCTTTTGGAGAATCATGGCGGAAATTTCCTGGGGTGTATAGGAACGGTCATCGATATTGACTTTGTAATCGGTACCCATTTCTCTTTTAATGGAAGTAACAGTACGAGTGGGATTGGTAATGGCTTGCCGTTTGGCCACCTGCCCCACCAGGCGCTCCCCGTCCTTGGTAAAAGCAACTACGGAAGGAGGGGTGCGGGCCCCTTCAGCGGTAGGAATAACAACGGCCTCCCCGCCTTCCATCACAGCAACACAAGAATTGGTAGTTCCAAGGTCAATACCAATTATTTTACTCATAGGAATCTCCTCCTTAGGGTTAACTGTTTTCTATGGCTTTGGCCACACGCACTACACTGGGCCGCAGCACTTTATCATGCAGGGAATATCCTTTCTGTAATTCGTCTACGATCATGTTTTCCTCGTATTCATCGGTCTCCACCTGGGCTGCAGCATGGTGTTTTTCCGGATCAAAAGGCTGATTGGCCGTAGGGATGACTGCCAATCCTTCTTTAGCTAAAGCATCCTGCATTTGCCGGTAGATCATTTCCATGCCGGTGGCAAACTGGGCCAGCTCTTCTTTGCCTTCCGCTGCCGCCAAGGCCCTTTCAAAATTATCGATTACGGGAAGCAATGATAAAATAACCCGCTCGGAACCGAACCTGGTTATTTCTTCTATCTCTTTCCGGGTACGCCGCCGGTAGTTGTCGAAATCAGCCTGGAGCCGGGCCAACCTGTTGGTTAACTCTTCATTGATCCCCTTCTGCTGCTCCAGCAGGGACTCCCAATCGGGGATTTCCTCTAATGTCTCCTCCTTGTCATCGCCTACCGTTTCCTCAACCTCTACACCTTGTTCCTTCTCCTGCTCCAAACCTTCTTGATCCATCTTCATGTCTTCTTTCATGTCTTCCGTCACTACATCCACCACCTTTGTTTAACCCATGTATGTATTCCGCCCATAAAAAAAGGGTCGCAAGGAAATGAACCCCAGGAGCGGGATTCATTTCCTTACTCGTAAAGTTTTGCTAATACCCGGCGAAGTTGCTGTGCCATCGTCTCCACAAGTGTCACTGTTTTGGCATAATCCATCCGGGTGGGACCCAAAATGCCGATATGTCCCATCAGCTCACCATCGACAACATAAGTTGCCGTCACTACGCTACAATCGTTGATTCCCTCAACCCTGTTTTCCCCGCCGATTTTAATGCTTAACCCTTCTTCCGGGGTATCTGCCAGGATTCCTTTAATCACTTCCGGATCCTCCAGCAGTTCCAGAATACCCCTTACTTTATCCAGGTCTTTGAATTCCGGCTGGTTGAAGATGTTCAGGGCACCACTTAAGGAAATATGACCATAACCTTGCTCCTCGTTTCCACCCAGGAGCTCCAGAATGGCTTGAACTACCTTACGATAGGCATACAGTTCCTTATAAATATCGTCCAGAACTTCCTGCCCGATTTCCGCCACAGCCATTCCTTTCAGCCGGCTGTTCCATACCCGGGCAATCCTTTCCAAGTCAGCTTCCGTCAAACTGGGGGGGATATCCAAAAGATAATTGCTGACCAGATTGCTCTGGGAAACAGCCACCAGTAAGGCTTTATCAATAGCCATGGGCAGCAAAGCCACTTGCTTGATGCGGTCCCTCTTTTGGTACGGCCCCATAATCAAAGAGGTGTAATTGGACATCTCAGACAGGATTTGTGCACTGACATTGAGTACTTCCTGAATCTCCCTCATCTTCTTGGAAAAACGCTGCCTGATATACTCTTTTTCCGCCTCACCAAGGGTTTGCTTTTCCATGAGACAATCCACATAGTACCGGTAACCGGAATCGGAAGGAATCCTGCCGGCTGAAGTGTGAGGCTGCTCAATATAGCCCATTTCTTCCAAATCCGCCATTTCATTGCGAATCGTGGCAGGGCTTACTCCCAACTGGTATTTCCGGGCAATAGTCCTGGAGCCCACCGGTTCTGCGGTAGAAATAAAGTCTTTAACAATAGCCAATAGCACCTTTTTCTTGCGTTCATCCATCGGCATTGCCCTCACCCTTTTTGTTAGCACTCAACCCCATTGAGTGCTAATTCTTACACCATGAAAATACCACTTACCGACTATTTTGTCAAGACAAAGACCTGTTGTTCTGTCAGACAAAAGCTTCAAAAACCAGATTGGCAACCGGCAATCCGGCCGGTGTCAATTTTAAATGTTGATTGTCAATGGTAAGTAATCCCGCTGCCATCATTTTTTCCACGGGACCGGCGAAAATTGCCTGTAAATCAATACCAAACCGCTCTTGAAAACGGTCCAGGGCTACACCGTCCAGGGTTCGCAAACCCAACAGCACCGTCTCCGCCATCTCATCAGTTAGATCAAGAGACCATTCCTCCGCCACCGGCCTCTTCCTCCCGGCCAGTAATGTTTCATAGTCCTTCAAAAGAGATACATTCGTCCACCTTCTCTGATTCATATATGAAGCAGCCGCCACCCCTAATCCTAAATATGAATGATTATGCCAGTACCGGAGATTATGCCTGGCCTCGAAACCGGGTTTGGCAAAATTGGAAATCTCATAATGGCGATAGCCCCTCTTTTTGCACTGCTCCTGCACTTCATCATACATCAGGCGCGCCAGATCCTGGTCCGCCGGCTCAAGCTCGCCCCGGACCTCCAAATGGCCCCAAGGAGTGCCTGTTTCTATTTTAAGTCCATAGGCAGAGAGATGTTCCGGTTCAAGGAACAATGCTTCAGATAAAGTATGCCGCCACTCCTGCAGGGTCTGCTCCGGCAGACCGTAAATCAGATCCAGGCTCAGGTTTTTGATACCCGCCTCCCGGACCATTTGCACCGCCTCTTTGACCTCCCGAATCCCGTGGGGACGTCCCATCCGGGCCAGGTGGCCGGGGCTGAAGGATTGGACCCCCAGGGACAGCCGGTTGACTCCCTCCTCTTGAAGTACCTCCAGTTTGGCGATATCAAGGGTACCTGGATTGGCTTCCACGGTCACCTCATTTTCCGGAAGCCAATCAAAAAAAAGGCGGCTGGCCTGCAAAACTCGCCTCAGCTGTGGGCCGGTCAGGCAAGTAGGAGTACCGCCGCCAATATACAGTGTCTCCAAAGACAGGTCATCTGCCTTCAATAACTGATGATACAGCTCCATTTCCCCCTCCAGGGCATGAAGGTAACTGTCTGCCTGGACGTCCCCGATGGGATAAGAGACAAAATCACAGTAGTTGCATTTCTTGATACAAAACGGGATATGAATATACAATCCAATAGACATCCTGGTTTCCTTCCTTTTACGTTCCAGGCTACAATGGATTGCGGAGCGGGCGTTGGGCCACAGCCGTCGGCAGCTTGCTGCCGG
>JAAZDD010000090.1 GCA_012512955.1 Clostridia bacterium | reverse complement strand
GGAGATAACATCAAGATGTCCATTGACCTGATTACTCCGATTGCGATGGAAGAAGGACTGCGTTTTGCTATTCGTGAAGGCGGTCGGACCGTAGGTGCCGGCGTTGTCAGTGCTATCCGCGAGTAGTTCGAGATAAGCTTAAAAAGGCCAGCGGCCGCTGGATCCCCGGATCCGGCCGCTGGCACCTGTCTTGAATAATGGACTGATGTCTCAATAGTTAACAAATGCTCTGGTATAAAGGCGATGAAGTGAGAGGTTGCTCGGCTGTAGCCATACAGCCGGGGGAATTTTCACCGAGAATGTCCGTTCTTAACCGGGCGAAAAGGAGGAAACAGAAAAACATGGCAAAGCAAAAGATCCGTATTAGGTTAAAAGCCTTTGATCATAGAGTGCTGGATCAATCTACCCAAAGAATTGTGGAGACTGCCAAAAGAACCGGGGCCGATGTATCGGGACCAATTCCTTTACCTACGGAAAAAAACATCTTTACCATTTTGCGTTCGCCCCATGTGAATAAGGATTCCAGGGAACAGTTCGAAATGCGCACTCATAAGCGTCTCATTGATATTTTGGAACCAACCTCCAAAACCGTGGACGCCTTAATGCGTTTGGACTTACCTGCCGGGGTAGACATTGAGATCAAGCTTTAATAGGCGTAAAGCAATATGGAGGTGCCAAGGATGAAAGGAATATTGGGTAAGAAACTGGGAATGACCCAAGTCTTTACCGAAGACGGCATGTCAATTCCCGTAACCGTGATCGAGGCCGGTCCCTGTGTGGTAGTACAAAAGAAAACCAATGAAAATGACGGTTATACGGCTGTCCAGTTGGGTTTTGGGCCGAGATCTGAAAATAGAGTCAATAAGCCTTTGAAAGGTCATTTCAATAAAGCAGGCGTCAAACCTTTCCATTACCTTAGGGAAGTGAAAGTGGCTGATCCGGAGGCTTATGAAGTAGGTCAAGAGATTAAAGCGGATATCTTTGCCGCCGGGGACAAGGTGGATGTAAGAGGCATTTCCAAAGGAAAAGGATTTGCCGGCGCCATTAAGCGTCATGGCTTTGGCCGCGGTCCCCAATCTCACGGTTCCAAATATCACCGTGGTCCCGGTTCCCTGGGGTCCATGGAACCGGCCAGAGTCTTTAAAGGTCGCAAGTTGCCCGGCCATATGGGTCATGAGCGGGTAACGGTGCAGAATCTGGAAGTGGTGAAAGCCGATCCGGAGCGGAATTTATTACTGATTAAAGGTGCTATCCCAGGTCCCAGAAAGGGTCTAGTGGTAATCACCTCAGCCAAGAAAGCCTAGGAACGGTGGAAAGGAGGAAAGAACATGCCTAAAGTAGCTGTTTACAATATGCAAGGTCAAGTGGTAGGGGAGTTGGAATTAAGCGATCAGGGTTTCGGCGGCCCGGTCAATGAGGCGGTTCTGCATAGCGCCGTAGTGATGCAGCTGGCCAGCCGCAGGCAGGGTACTGCCTCCACCAAGACCCGGGCTGAAGTGCGGGGCGGCGGTCGTAAACCCTGGCGTCAAAAAGGCACCGGCCGTGCCCGGGTAGGAAGTATTCGTTCCCCCTTATGGCGTACGGGGGGTGTGACCTTTGGGCCCAAGCCCCGGAAATATGGGTATAATTTGCCGAAAAAAGTGCGCCGCCTGGCTCTCCGTTCGGCATTGTCCGCCAAGGTGGCAGAAGGCAATTTAGTTGTGGTTGATGATTTGAGTTTGCCTGAAATTAAGACCAAGGAAATGGTCAAAGTGTTGGATGCGCTGAATGCCGCACCGAAAGCACTGGTGGTCACTGCTGATGAGAAGGTTCATAAATCTGCCCGGAATATTCCCGGTGTGCTGCCCATGGAAGCCCGGGGACTGAATGTTTATGATTTGTTGAACCACGACAAACTGGTTATTTCCAAAGAGGCTGTGCTTCAAGTTGAGGAGGTGCTGGCATAATGCGTAGACCTCAGGATGTGATCATCAGGCCCGTGGTCTCCGAAAAATCCATGGGACTGATGGAAGAGAACAAATACACTTTCATTGTGGACCCAAAAGCCAATAAAGTGGAAATAAAGCATGCCGTCCAAGAACTGTTTAAAGTTAAAGTTGACAAGGTTTACACGTTGAAAGTCCGCGGCAAGAAAAGACGGCAAGGCCGCTACGAAGGTTACACGCCTGATCGGAAAAAGGCGATTGTGCAACTGAGAGCCGGGGATAAGATCGAGATTTTTGAAGGTCTGTAAGCCGGTGGTCTAGAGGAGGGAATAGGATGGCGATTAAGAAATACAAACCGACCTCGCCGGGTTTGAGACAGATGTCTGTCAATACTTTTGAGGAAATCACCACTGATAAACCGGAAAAATCTTTAACAGTACCCTTAAAAAATTGGGCCGGTCGCAACACTCAGGGACGGATCACTGTCAGACATCAGGGCGGCGGTCATAAGAGAAAGTACCGCATTATCGATTTCAAGAGAAATAAAGATGGAATTCCGGCTAAAGTAGCAACCATCGAATATGACCCGAACCGTTCAGCTTATATTGCTTTGCTGAACTACGCTGACGGGGAAAAACGGTATATCTTGGCTCCTAACGGAATTAAGGTGGGCGATACCGTATATTCCGGCCCCGATGCGGACATCGTTACCGGAAATGCATTGCCTCTGCGGGATATCCCGGTGGGTACCATTATCCATAACATTGAGTTGAAACCGGGTAAAGGCGGCCAGTTGGCCCGTTCGGCCGGTGCATCTGCCCAGCTCATGGCTAAAGAAGGAAAGTACGGCCATGTCCGGTTGAATTCCGGAGAAGTTCGTCTTGTTTTACTGGATTGCAGAGCAACCGTCGGACAAGTAGGAAATATTGACCATGAGAATATTACCATCGGTAAAGCAGGTCGTTCCCGGTGGATGAGAAGGAGACCGTCAGTCCGTGGCGTTGTCATGAACCCTGTTGATCACCCCCACGGCGGCGGTGAAGGAAAGTCAACGGCAGGACGTAACCCGGTCACTCCTTGGGGTAAACCGGCCTTAGGTGCGAAAACCAGGAAGAAGAATAAGCAATCAGACAGCATGATTGTGAAGCGCAGGAAATAGAAAGGAGGCAGCTTTCCATGGGAAGATCTCTTAAGAAGGGCCCCTACTGTGATCCGAAGCTATTGGCGAAGATCCGGAAGATGAATGAAACAGGGGAAAAGCGGGTAATTAAGACCTGGTCCAGAGGCTCCACTATTTTCCCTGATATGGTTGGTCATACTTTGGCTGTTCACGACGGCAGGAAACATGTGCCGATTTACATTACCGAGGATATGGTCGGTCACAAATTAGGGGAATTTGCTCCCACAAGGTTCTTCAGAGGACACGGTGCCCATACTGAGCGTTCCACGGCACTGAAATAAACGGATTACTGGGAAGGAGGGTCATTATGGAAGCAAAAGCCGTAGCCAAGTACATCAGAATTTCTCCCAATAAAGCGCGGCAAGTAGTTGACCTGATTCGGGGAAAAGATGCGAAAAAAGCATTGGCCATTTTGCGGTTTATTCCCAAAAGGGCGGCAAAGCCTATCGAGAAGTGCCTGAGATCAGCCATTGCCAATGCAGAACACAATTATGACATGGATGCGGACAGTCTTTATGTTGCCAAGGTTTGTGTAGATCAAGGACCCACTTTGAAAAGATACAAACCTCGGGCTATGGGACGGGCTGATTTAATGCGGAGGCGGACCAGCCATATTACCGTGGTGGTCAGCGAAAAGGAGGTTTAGTTAGTGGGGCAAAAGGTTCATCCTAAAGGTTTACGAATCGGTATCATTAAAGACTGGGAAGCTAAATGGTACGCAGATAGAGATTATAGCGAACTTTTGCATGAGGATCTGAAGATCAGGCGTTATTTGAAGGAAACTTTATATAGTGCTGGGGTCCCCAAAATTGAGATTGAAAGGGCCGCCAATAACATTAAGATTTTCCTTCATACCGCCAGTAG
>JAAZDD010000089.1 GCA_012512955.1 Clostridia bacterium | reverse complement strand
GTCATAAATCTAACTACTTTCATTAAAAGGAAATATCTGGTTCACTAAGAAAATTTAAATTTTTGTCTTGACAAGGGGGACACTTTACTGATCATGTCACGTCTCACCTCGTTTGTTGGTATACGCAACTACAAACATACAGGAAAGACGTGAGTATGGGAAGGGTTTTTTTAACTCTTCCCATATTTTTTTGGAGAATTTGCCTACGATAATTTTACTCTAAGTGCCGGGTTTTTGCATCCTTCCAGAAGGCATTTTTCCTCCTCATTATAACGGGCCGGGCTAAAATAAAATGTGATCCGGAGCACTTATCTGGCAAAATTATGAAACATTGTAACCGTTTCCTCACCTGGCTAAAGATATCCGGGAGCCAAGGTTTACTGAAACAACTTGTAAAACAGCCTGGCGAACACGTGTTCTATGTGGTATAATAGGGTTTAAATAAAATGCGCAAGAGGAGATTGTGATGGCAGCTAAGATCAAACAACTGTCAGGTACTTTTGCTTTAAATAAATCTGAGCCTATACATAGGTGGTATCCTTACATTGAAGGGTTTTCATCTTCACTGGTCAGAGATGAGCTGGATAAAATTCAAGAAGGTGTTTCTTCTTTGTACGACCCTTTCGGGGGGTGTGGAACAGCACCGCTGACAGCTGCTCAAAGAGGAATCAAATCTTTCTATTCCGAAACTAATCCATTTATGGCATACCTTTGCGATGTGAAAATCAATGTAGTAAAGGCTGCTTATGATAAATTTGATGTCGTCGAACAAGAGCTCAATCATTTATTGGAAATAATTGATCGCTTCCCTTTTGGAAATTGCATTCCCTGTGAATATCAAGGAATTGAAAAGTATTATAGACCTGATGTATTATCCAAACTGATCGCTCTAATGAACTTAATCGAAGAATTTTGTCAAGATGAATTGGCCAGTAAATTAGCAAAAACAAGTCTTGCCTGCATTCTGGTTAACACTTCCAATATGGTTCGCAGGGGCGATCTTCGATATGCGAAAAAAGGAGAAAAATTGGAAACCGATTTTGATATTGTTTATCATTACAGGCAAAAATTGAACGAAATATTACATGACGTGAAAGAGTACGGCAATTCAATAAAAGCAAAAACAGTCCAATTAAGTGAGGATGCCAGGCAAATAAATGAGATCGATCTCGTTGATTGTATTGTTACCTCCCCCCCATATTTAAATGGGACAAACTATATTAGAAATACTAAACTGGAACTAAAGCTTCTTGGTTTTATTGATAATGAAGGTGACTTACCCAAATACCATTCTAAAGGCATAATAGCCGGTATTAATAACGTTTCTAAACGTAACACCAAGAATATTCGTATAGTAGATGAAGTGAGAAATATAGTTGAAAAATTGGAGCAGGTTGCCTATGACAAAAGGATTGTTCCCATGGTTATTGGTTATTTCTATGATATGGATAGGGTATTTGACAAGCTACATCACATACTGGTAAATAACGGTTATTTGATTTTAGATATTGGTGACTCACAGTTTGCAGGGGTTCACATTCCCACACATGATATTTTGACATCTCTTGCTGCGAAAAAGGGGTTTGCAGCATACGATACAACTGTTTTAAGGTCTAGGAGATCTAAGAACGGGATGGTATTAACTCAAAGAATAATTAGATATAGATTACATAAGTAGGTGGAACGAGTCTAATGAGTTTTTATGAAGATGCGAAAAATTTTATTGAAAACCTGCCCTACAAGGAAGAACCTTACAAAAGTAGAAACTGGGGACATGCTTGGCATTCTTTATGTTCATACCATGGTAAATTGAAACCTGCTATTGCACATTTCCTGGTCAAAAATTTTAGTCTACCTGGAGAAGTAGTCTTGGATCCATTATGTGGTGTTGGAACTATACCGTTTGAAGCTTGTTTGCAGGGTAGAATCGGTGTAGGCAATGACTTAAGCAAAATGGCCTACGTGGTAACAAAAGCTAAAACAGAGAAGGTTAGTCAAAACGAAGCATATGCCGCACTAGACAGGTTAGACCAATATATCAAAGCAAATAAAGCAAACGCTTTTGAGTGCACCCTGCCCTATTCAGATTTTGGCTTTAATGGCAAATTACCTGATTATTTTCATCGGGAAACTTACAGAGAAATAATAACAGCCAGGAATTATTTCATAAGTAAAGGAGAGGAAATCAGCTCCGCAGAAGCCATGATAATGGCCTGCTTGCTACATGTTCTGCATGGCAATCGACCCTATGCGTTATCAAGAAAGTCGCACCCCTTAACACCGTATGCCCCAACGGGAGAATTTGAATATAAGGAATTGGTTAAGCATGTAAAAGATAAAATCGATTTATCATACAAAAAGGCAATATGGAAGGATTATACTCCCGGCAAAGCTTTATTAGGAGACTTTTATGACATACCCAGTAAAATAGAAGGCGCTGATGTGATTATTTGTTCGCCTCCATTCGTCGATTCTTTACGGTTTTATATCAACAACTGGATGCGCTTATGGTTTGTGGGTTGGGAGCCACAAGATTACATTAACGCAGAACTAAGTTTTCTTGAAGGAAGGCAAAAAAAGAATATGGATGTTTATATTCTTTTTTTTGAAATGTGTTATCATGTTCTTAAACCTAATGGCCGGATGGTTCTGCATCTTGGAAAATCAAAAAAATGTGATATGGCGAGCGAATTATCCGACAGAGCCCAGAGATACTTTTATGAGATCTATAGGGGCTCAGAGAACGTCCAGAATGTGGAAAGACACGGAATAAAAGATAAAGGCGGAACAACGGAACACCAGTATTTATTCCTACAAAAACGGTAAAGGCTCACGCCTTTACCGTTTCTTATACCCCATCAATGGTAATTGTTGTAGGATTTTTGTTGTTGACCTTTCGATACTCTGAAACTAAATCAACATTGCCAATAACCCGGACCAGAGACGCATAGATTTTATCTGCTGTAAGACGTCCATCCCTTACTTTCTGATATTCCGGAGATGATAGAAAATCATCAAAGAACCATGTTACATTTTGTATAAGTAAATTGACAACCTTGGAATTTGGTCGTGTTGACTTTAAAACCTCAAGACTTAACCCAGTTATTTCACTTAATCTGATTAGCTCTTTTTCATCATAAAATTCCACAGGAAAGTGATCCCGTTTTTGCGAATTATGAACAGAGCATAAACAAGTAGCTGTTTCGTCCAGTCTATATAAATAAGCAAGAGGCATTGTATGGTCAAGATGCATTTCATCTAACTCTAATTTCTTACCACACTTAAAGCAGCGACCGTCAAATTTCTTCCAAATATATTCCGAAAACTCACGCTTGTTTTTCTTTCGAAATTCATGATGAACCAAGTCTTTTTTTAACAGGGTATTGACCAATACTTCAGTCGCCCGTCTTCTTAAGGAATCCTCTCTAAACTGTTGAGAATTTCTCATCGGGTTTAAAGGAGCATTCACAAAAAACTTCTTGCAAGCTTTACACTCAAGCTGGTGACCATAATACGTCACAACTCTGTTATCTTTTATATAGTGGCTTTGCTTAACGGAATCCTCCAATTCATCGAAATTATCAATTTTGTAGCTTTTAAAGATGCTATGTGTACATGGAGCCTTTTTCTTACAATGTAATGAGAAACCAAGTGTTCCAACCTCGTTATTTATGTTTATAGGAAGATACCGGTTACATCTATTACAACTTTTTAAAACAACTTCATCCCCTTCAAGAATTTGCTTATCATCTTCAACCAGGTAATGTTGAAATGGCAGCAGTGTATTTAGATAATAAATATGCGGAACATGCATCATAGTCTTCTTGTAAAAAAAGCTTTGGGCTTCCAAGCTCTTATAATAATCATGGTTAATGCCATCAAAGTCAAATCCTATAAATTGAAGAAAATTGTCAGGTTCCGTTTCTATGGATAATACTAGCTTCACATCTGTAACTACCTTATCCATATCCAGGCTAAGTTCTTTGTGAAACCCAAGGCAATCCCAATCATTTACTTTCAACGGCCTATAAAAGATTTTCTCATAAGAACACAATCTACCACCAAAAGAATAGGACAGTCTAAAATGCACTCTCTTTATATCTTTCTGCGAATAAATATAACCCCCGAATGCCAAAATACCCTGGTTACTTTCAAATAGTTCCGTTAACTCAATCCGTTCACGAAAAAAAAGAAAATTTTCCACACTCTGTCTGGTCAAATATGCATCAGCATTTAAAATGATACACTCTCCTCCGGTTTTTTCGCCTGATGCTTTGTACCCACTCCTCCTTGTAACGGACCGTCGTCTATAAGTTCTGAATTGCCTGTTTTCCAACTCCATCCCCCTTTTCTCTTAAAATTTGGAAAAGAATTCTTCCAAGCTAATGTTTAAAGCCCGAAGAATACAGTACAACCGGTAAACTGTAAGACTTTTTTCACCCCTCTCAATCTGCCCTATATAATTTCTGCTAAGGTCAGACTTTTCAGCCATTTGTTCCTGAGAATAACCAAATTCATATCGTAGTTTAGCGATCTCAGATCCGAGATGCCTATTGAATTGCCGCTTATCCATTTCACACCTCCCAATTAAATCTTAATAGGCAAGCCTACTATAATCTACCTACTATAGTTGTCAATTTTGAGTATAGATGTGATAGATATCCATATCGTTACAAAGGGCTAATTAATAAACTACAAGAAAGCTGGAGAGGTAGCCCTCCCTGCAGAACCCACTCACCCCCAACCCGGTTGGGGATAAAGCGGGGCCAGGCCTCAGCTTCCGGCATAATCCGGTATTAGGCAGTCTCTCCTTTGGTTTGGGAAGCTATTTTAGGTTTCGGATACCCATAACTGACGGCTAATTCTCCATCCCGGCTGTCTAATATTATTAACTGTCCCGCCCCATAATCCAGCTTTAGCTTGGCTTGTTTAACATCAGCCTCAAGGGGGAGCCCCCTTTTCTCATTCAGGATTGCGGTGCCACTGCTACTGCCTGCGGAATAGCCCTGGCTGTTCCAGTAACCAAAAGCAATCACCAGCACCCCAATGAGCAACAAAAGGGACAAGCCTAAGGAAAGCCTTGACCGGCGAAAAACCAGCTGAATGCCCCAAAAAATCAACAGGACCCCAGGCTTCTTCCCTGGAGGATGCGATACTTACATAACTTTCTTCAGGAATAATCACCCAAGCAAGTATGTAAACAATAACTCCAATCCCTTCTGCCAGGGCAGCCAAAACCCACAGCAACCTAACGATTACCACATCAACATTAAAATAATCGGCGATACCTCCACAAACGCCACCCAGCATCCTGCTCGTTTTGGACCGGTAAACCTTCTTTGCCATCTTAGCGTTCCTCCCCCGCTTTTTGATTGCACCTTTATTCTCAACCAAGTTTAAGAGAAGGTCAAGAATCCATGTCGAATAACACAACCAAAGCCATTATAACAAGTTCACAACCGGCTAACCACCTTAAAATAAGCAACCGCGAAAAGGTTTTTTGTTAAATTAAATAGAATAATCCTTTGTATTTACAAGCAAATGAGGGAACAACATGGCAGGTTTTTCCTTATCCAGAACACTCTATATAATTGGTTTTTGTTTGGCTATAATATTTGCTTTTACATCTGCCCAACCGGCCGGTCAGGCTCAGCCCTTCGAGCTCATCGAAGCGGAGCTGTCCTGGTTATCTTTAAAAGAAGATGAAGTATTTCAGGAACTCTTTTCCCTCAGCATGACGCTTGACAGCCTGGAACGGGAAGCGGAAACACTGGCTAGGGAAACGGTGCAAATAGCCGGGGACCTGGGGCAACTTGATCATAATATCAGGCTGCAGGAACAGCGCCACCAAAGGACCGTAGAGGGATTGGAACAGGTATTAAAGACCTATCAAAAAACGGGGCCGGCCTCTTATTTGGAAATTCTGCTTGAGGCACGTGACCTCAAGGATTTTATAAGGCGCGTCAGTTTTCTGCAGGAGTTGGCCAAAAACACCCGGCAATTGCTCCAATCAATCGAGGAAATTAAAACTGAATTAGCCGGGGAAAGGGAGAGATACCATGAGAAACTGGCGGAGTTGACCGCCAAACAAGAGCAAGTGGAAAATGCCCGTCGAAAAGCGGTGCAGGTACGTAAGCAAATGGAGGAGTACCTTTCTGCCCTGGCACAAGAAAGGGAGTATTACCAGGAACAGTTGCAAGGGATGCAACAAACTTGGGGGCAATTGCAACCTTTCTTTGCCAAAACCCTTCAGGAACTGGCGGAAATCATTGAGTGGGATAGAATTCCCCTGGATGCCATGAAAACAAGAGTCTCCTTGCGGGGCATTCACGGTTCCCTGGCGGAAGATACATTTAACGAAATCATTGAGGAATATCCAGAATTAGCCGGCGTAGTTTTCCGTTTTTCTCCCGGTCAGGCCTCCCTGGTCCTGCCGGAAAGCCGGCTGGTGCTGGACGGGGTTTTCGTCATCGTGGACCAAACAGCCATTATGTTTCAGGTGACCAAGGGAACCTTTTATGGTTTTCCTTTAGATAAAGACAGCATGAATCAGCTTCTGCAAAACAATGAACTGGTAATCGACTTTAAACCTTTAGTGGGCAATAACCTATTGCGTTCCATTGAAATCCGGGAAAAGGAAGTAGAACTGCTGATCACTCCTTTTTTCCTGCAAAACCGGTCCTAGGAGAGAGCTTTTAATGATTGAGGCAAAAGGAATCCAACTGAAATACCCCGATGGGACAATGGCTTTAAATGACCTGTCCTTTACCGTTGGTAAAGGGGAACTTGTGTATTTGCTGGGTCCCAGCGGTTCCGGCAAAACCAGCCTGTTGAAACTGCTGCTGGGCCTTGAGTTTCCCACTGCCGGGGAATTGAGGGTCCTGGGGCAGGCTATAACCAAAAGGGAAACCAATTCCATCAGAATCCTAAGAAGAAAAATAGGGCCTGTCTCCCAGGAGTTCAACTTAATCAAAGGCAGGAACGCCTTGGAGAATGTGATGCTGGGTCTCCGAATCCTGGGCATTCCCCCCGGCCTCATGGAAGCTGAGGCAAAAAAGGCCCTAGCCAGAGTAGGTCTGGAACACAAATATTACTCCCCGGTAGAAAATCTCTCCTGGGGAGAACGCCAAAGGGTGGCCATCGCCCGGGCGGTAGCCAGGCAGCCCAAATTGATCCTGGCTGATGAACCAACGGGCAATTTGGACAAGGATAATGCATTGCAGGTGTTAAATCTATTAGCTTCTTTTGTAAACGAAGACACCACCGTCATCATTACCACCCACGCTACCCATTTAATGCGGGGAATACCGGGTTACCGCTGTATGGAGTTGAATCAGGGCATAATGATCCGGGATGAGAAAGGATGCCGGCCACATTGAAAACACTATTTTATAATCTTGGTTATTTTGCGAAAGAAGTTAAGACATCAATCCGGCTCAGTTTTGTCACCAGTCTCGTTTCCGCCGTCAGTATCGGTTTAATCCTGTTTATCCTGGCCACGGTTATTTCCGGCTGGTGGATAAGCCGGCATTTCATTGACATGATCAGTCAGGAAGCGGAAATCAGTATCTTCTGGGAGGAAGATCTGTCTGATAATCAAGTAACACAGTTAGCGGAACAGATCGAGCAACTGGAAGGGATCAAAAAAGTTCGACGGGTTAGCGCAGAAGAGGCCTATGACAAGATGGCCGGGATGCTTGGCCCAGAAGCGGATATTCTGAAGCTTTTCGAGCTCAACCCCTTTACCCCTTACCTGGAAATAAATCTTGACCTGGACAAAACGGAACCGGTTGTGGACACGTTAAACCGGCTTCCCGGTATCGCCTATGTCAGGGATAATCAGGAGATCTTAAACCGCCTGCACAGTCTGTCTCAATTATTGGGGGTCATGGGCTACCTGGGTCTGGCGGCAGTTGCCCTCACCACTCTAATCATCATTTCTCATATTATCAAGCTGAGCATTTATGCCAGGAGAAGCCAGATTCAAACCCTGGAACTCCTGGGGGCTTCCAAGGGATTCATTGCTTTCCCCTTTTTGCTGGAAGGGTGTCTCATCGCCTTTATGGGCGGCTTACTGGCTACAGCATTGATCGTACCGTCAGTCAAACTGGTCCATCTTCATCTATGGGACCTCCTGCCCTTTCTGCCCCTGCCCCCATCGGAAGAATTAACACTCAAACTAGCCGGGCTTCTTTGGGTTCTCAGCGTATTATTGGGACTCATCGGTAGCATCATAGGACTTTCTTCCACAAGATAGTCCTTTTCTTTTTTCCGGCATCGATTTGATAGATAAAATTTAAACATACTCCCATTTACCTGACTCCGTCAATTACGACAGGGTCCGTTTTTTATACAGTATTCCCAAGCAACCGGCGGGTACCTATCGTTAATAATTTGTGTCGTTTTTACCCAACTGCCCTGTTTCCCATTCTCTTTTATTAGCTCCTGAGCCTGGAGGTATTTTACCGTAGATGGTAAAATAATTTTTATGGTGAAAAGAAACTGGAGGGAAATAAATGATGACAAAACAATTATTGAAATGGCTTATAGCAATGATTATCTTTTTCTTCCTAACCTTACCGGCGTTAGCGGAAAACACCTTTACCGGCTTTATCCATGACGGCAGTACTATGGTCCCGGTAAGAGGTGTTCTGCAAAGTATGGGAGCACAAGTTCAATGGGTGCCTGAGACACAGGAGGTCACCGTGGAGAAAGACGAATTCCTTATAGTGCTCAAAGTTGACGTTAAGCAAGCGCTGGTCAATGGCAATGAACAAGCACTGGATGTACCTCCCCTTCTCCGGGACGGTTCAACATACCTGCCTTTACGCTTTATAGCCCAAGCCTTAGGAGCCAGGGTGGACTGGGAGCCCACCACCAATACGGCCTCCATAACTTTTGAAGGGAAAACCGTACAAGTACGGGTGACCCAGCCGGCACCGTCAGCAGCCATTTCCGCAGCTACGGTTCAGAGCTTTACGAAAAAAATCAACGGGGCAAATGTTACCGGAGTAATCATTCCCGCCCATTCCGGGCTAAAACCCAAAATTGCCTTGGCCAACGGACAAATAGGTACGACCCAAAGCCTGGCTGATATGGCTAAAACAAACAACGCTGTGGTAGCCATTAACGGTACCTTTTTCAGCGCCTATGAAGGGATCCCGGTTCCCTGGAACAACCTGATCAAAGACGGACAAGTTGTCCATATCGGCAATACCGGTTCTGCCTTTGGCTTTACCAAAGATGGGCAAGTTAAATTGGAAAGACTCCGTATCATAATCAAAGGAGGCACAGACGGTTCCTTTACATATCCAAATAACTGGTATGCTTATGGGGTCAACCATTGGCCGGCGGAAAACGGCAATTTGGCTTTTCTCTTCAATTCCGCCTGGGGCAAAACCCTGGGATTTTCCCATGGAACTAATATTGTGGTGACAGACGGAAAAGTGACCAAGATCGCTGAAAATGAAGATGTGGAGATCCCAACCAATGGTTTTGTCATTTCCCTCCACGGGAGCGAAAAATATCTGGCTGACCGGTTTAAAATAGGAACTACAGTAAATTATGTAGTTTCCTACACCAACCTGGAGGAACAGGAAGTAGATTGGGATGATGTAATTACCGCCGTAGGAGCAGGACCCAGTCTAGTTCAAGACGGTAAAATCATCGTTGATCCCGCCTCCGAAGGATTTACTGAACCCAAAATTCTAAGCCAAAGCCTGACCAGGAGTGCCATTGGGGTCAATGGGCAAGGGGACATAATTCTGATTAATACCGTTGCCAACATGCAAACATTAGCAGAAATCATGAAAGAACTGGGCGCAGTCCAGGCCATGAATTTAGACGGGGGTGCTTCTTCCGGAATCTATCACAACGGCAAATATTTGGTCCAGCCGGGTAGAAATTTAAGCAATGCCCTGATTTTCGTAAAGTAAGTCAAAAATGCTAAGGGGAGGTGCCGAATCACAAACCCTCCCCTTAGCCAAAATAACCGGCCACTCGTCTCAGTCTTTGTCCTTTAAGGAAGCTCGCTGTAATTGAATCAGTTCATCTAATTTGCGAATGATTTCTTCCTCGTTTTTCCGCCGCCGGTCAAACCGGTTACCGGCTATTATAATTACCTTGAAAACAAGATAAATTGCCAAAGCCAGGATTAAAAGATTAATAAGTTGCGGGATAAATGTAAATAAGTGAAAATTCAGGTTTGCGTAATCCACGTTATATGGCCTCCCTTGTCATATATGATTTCATAACATCTTATCACCTCTTAAATGTCTTCCCCATTCCCCCAAGAGATTCCGACCCAGACATTACCTTCTATGGCTAGTGGAGGTAGGCACCAAAGTTTAATTCCACCATTTAAGTTTGTCTCCTTCCCAACAATCGGCACAACTTATAAACACTCTAATAGATAGTTTCATATATTCTCACTATTTCATACTCATACTTTCCGTTTTTTAAAGGAATTCTGACCTGGACACTGCCGCTTACGGTGACGGCATAGTCATTGTTTTTACGAACACTGACTGCATAACCGGTAACTTCAGCTTTGCCGGCTTCAGAGTAGGCAGTCACATAAGTGGGTTTGAGGGGCACTTCCAGGATCCGGTCATGGAAATAGAGAGGAAAAAAGCCAACTTCAATGTTGCCTCGATGATG
>JAAZDD010000012.1 GCA_012512955.1 Clostridia bacterium | reverse complement strand
GGACCCCCGGGATGGCAGTGGATTGCACATGTTCTTTGATTAGCTCCACCGTCCGGTTGCCGGCATCAATGTCCACTCCTGCCTCCCGGTAGCTGATGGTTTTTCTGCTGTTATCCAAGATAAAACCCCCTTGTCAGTGCTTATCGCTCATTATGACTCTCCGGCTTTCCGGCAATGTAATCGGCATTGAAGCAAGCGGTGCAAAACCGGTCTTTGCTTCCTTTAAAGGAATTGAGCAATCCGTCCAAACTCAGGTAATGAAGGCTGTCGGCTCCGATATACTTCCGGGTTCCCTCCAAATCGTAACAGGCGGCGATCAAGTCCTCCCGGGCGGAAGTATCCACCCCGTAATAACAGGGATAGAGCACCGGCGGGGAAGTAATCAGCATATGTATTTCCTTTACTCCTGTATTGCGCAGCATTTGAATAATCTTTTTGCTGGTAGTTCCCCGGACCAGGGAGTCATCTACCAGGATCACCCGTTTGCCCTCCACAATTTCCCGGATGGGGTTCAGCTTCAGGCGGACGGCTACATCCCGGATTTTTTGGGAAGGCCGGATGAAAGTACGACCGATATAGCGGTTTTTCATCAATCCTTCCCGGAAAGGAAGGCCGGTGGCTTCCGCATAACCGATGGCGGCAGGGGTGCCGGAATCCGGGACCGGTACCACCAGATCCGCCTCCGGGCGGGCTTCCCGGGCCAATTGTTTTCCCATTTCCCGGCGGGCAATATTGACTGTTTCCCCGTCGATGGTGCTGTCGGGACGGGCCAGGTAGATATATTCAAAAATACAAACGGCCCGGCGGCTGGGAACCATGGTTTTGAAAGAGCGTAAGCCCTTTTCATCGATGACGACGATCTCTCCCGGTTCCACATCCCGGATCAGGGTGGCACCGATGGTGTCCAGGGCACAGGACTCGGAAGCCAGTACATAGCCGTCGTCCAGTTTCCCCAGGCATAAAGGGCGAATGCCGTTGGGATCCCGGATGCCGATGAGTTGTTTTTCACTCATCACCACCAGTGCGTAAGCCCCTTTGATGTCAATCATGCACTTCAGGAGGGCTTCTTCCAGGGGATTTTGGCCGTAACGGGCGATGAGATTGACGAAGATTTCCGCTTCCGAATCCGATTGAAAGATGGAGCCGTTCACGGCCAACCGGTGGCGAAGTTCCGGGCCGTTGACCAGTTTGCCGTTATGGGCCAAGGCTACCGAGCCCCTGAGGTAGTTAAAAGTCAAAGGTTGGGCATTGGACAGGGAAGGAGGAGTCCCGTCCCCAAAACGGACATGGCCAATGGCGATCTGTCCTTTCAAGCGGTTTAACAATTCTTCCGGAAAGGCTTCTGCCACCAGCCCCTTGTTTTTGTACATTTGAATTCCTTTGCCGTCGGAAACGGCAATGCCTGCACTTTCCTGTCACCGGTGCTGGAGGGCGTAGAGACCGTAATAAGTTAAGGTGGCGGCATCGGTTCCCGGGGCGAAAATGCCGAAAACGCCGCATTCCTCATGGGGTTTATGCCGGTTCATTTACCTGCCTCCCTGTAAGCGTTGCAGTACTTCGGCGTAAGCTTCTTCTACCTGCACCAGATCCTGGCGGAAACGATCCTTATCTAATTTCTTCCGGGTATCCTTATCCCAAAGGCGGCAGGTATCCGGGGAAATCTCATCCCCCAGCAGTATTTGGCCACCGCAGCGGCCGAATTCCAGTTTGAAATCCACTAGGATCAGATTGGCCTCCCGGTACCGGGCAGCCAGTTTCTGACTGATTTGATAGGCCTGTTCTTTGATGACGGCAATTTCCCCGGGTGTGGCCAGTTCCAAAGCCACAATATGATCTTCGTTGATCAGGGGATCTCCTAATTCGTCAGACTTGTAGCAGAATTCCAGGACCGTGGTCTTCAGGGTGGTTCCTTCGGGAATCCCCAGCCGTTTGGACAGGCTGCCGGCAGCGATATTCCGGACAATCACCTCCAGAGGGATGATTTCCAGGGCCTGCACCAGCATTTCCCTCTCCCCCAGCAGTTTGACGAAATGATTGGGGATGCCCTGTTCTTTTAAATAGGTAAAAAGCAATGCGGAAATTTGGTTATTGTAGTAACCTTTGCCGGCAATGGTGCCCTTCTTCAGGGCGTTGAACGCGGTGGCGTCATCCTTGTATTCCACCCAGTATAAGCCGGGCTCATCGGTACCGTAGATTTTTTTGGCTTTCCCTTCGTAGAGCTGCTCCAGTTTCGTGACCAAACTTAACTCCTCCTTTGCCTGCCTAAAGGCCTATTCTTTGGAAAATGTATTCCACGTGCTTCAGGTGGTAAGTATAATCAAACAGGTCCGCAATCTCGGCGGGGGTCAGGTAGGCACCGATCTCTTCATCAGCCTGGATTAGCTGCTTGAAACTGCACTTTTCCTCCCAGGCCTTTAAAGCGTTCCGCTGGACCCAGGCATAGGCGGTTTCCCGCAATACACCTTTTTCGATTAGGGACAGCAGCACCCGCTGGGAGAATACCAGTCCCCGGGTCTCCTCCAGGTTTTTCAGCATGTTTTCCCGGTGGACAACCAGGTTTTTCATGACAAAAGTAAACTTGTCCAGCATGTAATCCAACAGGATGGTGCTGTCTGGCAAAATAACCCTTTCCGCGGAGGAATGGGAAATATCCCGTTCATGCCACAGGGCCACATTTTCCATGGCGGTCACTGCATGGCCCCGGAGGAGCCGGGCCAGACCGGAGATCCGTTCGCTGATAATGGGGTTTTTCTTGTGGGGCATTGCTGAGGAGCCTTTTTGGCCTTTGGCAAAAGGCTCCTCCGTTTCCAGTACTTCCGTTCTCTGCAGGTGACGGAGCTCCGTGGCGAATTTATCCAGGGATGAACCGATCAGGGCCAGGGTATTGATAAATTCAGCATGGCGGTCCCGTTGGATGATTTGGGTGGTGACCCCGGCAGGCTTCAGTCCCAGCTTTGCACAGACGTATTCTTCCACCCGGGGATCTATATTGGCAAAGGTGCCCACCGCCCCGGAGATCATGCCCACGCTGACGGTTTCCAGGGCGGCCCGCAGGCGCGCATTCTTGCGCCCGAGATCCTGTTGCTACAAAGCCATTTTCAAACCAAAGGTGGCCGGCGCGGCATGAATACCGTGGCTCCTGCCGATCATCAGGGTGAATTTATATTCCCGGGCTTTGGCAGCCAGGATTTCCTGCAGTTTGGCCAGTCTTTTAAGGAGCAGGTCCGCCGCTTCCCGCATTTGCAGAGCCAGGGCCGTATCCAGCACATCCGATGAAGTCATGCCCATGTGGATATACTTGGAGGCATCTCCCACCTTCTCCGCCACTGCCGTCAAAAAGGCGATGACGTCGTGATGAGTAATGCTTTCGATTTCCCGGACCCGGTCCAAATCAAAGTCCGCCTTCTCTTGGATTTGCCGGAGGGCCTCCTGGGGAATGAGCCCCAGTTGGGCCTGGGCTTCACAGGCCAGCACTTCGATTTGGAGCCATTTGCGCAGGCGGTTTTCCTCAGTCCAAATACTGCCCATTTCCGGCAAGGTATAACGTTCGATCATGTGCTAATCCTCCATATTATTTTGGAAGCAAGATGATGGTCTTTTGCTTCCTTGCATCTGATTAGTAAAGGGAGTCCTTAATACCGGTCCTTATTGGTTAAGGTAACCATGGATGCCCAATTCCTGCAGTTTCTTGTTTTTCTCCCTGACCTTTTGGGCCATTTGTTCTTTGTAGGCCAGCAGTTTCTCCTGGACGGCAGGGTACTTGATGCCCAGAATCTCAGCGGCGAAGATGCCTGCATTCTTAGCCCCGTTGATGGCCATGGTGGCTACGGGAATGCCGGAGGGCATCTGGACAATGCTGTAAAGGGAATCCACTCCGCCCAGGGTTTTGGTACTAATGGGTACTCCGATGACAGGCAGGGGAGTGAAAGCGGCCAGTACGCCGGGAAGATGGGCCGCCCCTCCCGCCCCGGCGATGATCACTTCCAAACCCTTATCACCGGCGGTCCGGGCG
>JAAZDD010000088.1 GCA_012512955.1 Clostridia bacterium | reverse complement strand
TTTTCCGCCCTTGGGCATCCAGCACCAGGCCATGAATGAACACTTCCCGGAAAGGAACATCAGGCATGAATTCCAAACCCATGAAAATCATCCTGGCTACCCAGAAGAAGATTATATCGCTGCCGGTGACCATAACACTGGTAGGATAAAAATGCTTCAGATCCGGCGTTTCTTCAGGCCAGCCCATGGTGGAAAAAGGCCACAAAGCGGAACTGAACCAGGTGTCCAGCACATCGGGATCCTGTTCCAGGTTCCCGGAACCACACTGAGGACAGTTTTTGGGCTCCGTGGTGGAACAGATTTCAAGGCCGCAATCCTGGCAGTACCAAACGGGGATGCGGTGTCCCCACCACAGTTGCCGGGAAATGCACCAATCCCTGATATTCTGCAACCAGTTCAGATAAATCTTGGTAAACCGCTCCGGTACAAACCGGATCCGGCCGTCTTCCACCGCTTTAATCGCCGGTTCAGCCAGGGGTTTCATTTTGACAAACCATTGTTTCGACACCAAGGGCTCAATCACCGTATCGCAGCGGTAACATTGCCCCACAGCATGAGAATGCTCATCTACTTTCAGCAACAAACCTTGGGCTTCCAGATCCTTGACAATCTGTTTACGACATTCATACCGGTCCATGCCTGCATAAGCACCAGCCTCCCGGTTCATTCGCCCCTGCTTGTCAATGACCGTTAACTCCGGTAGCCCGTGACGCAAAGCCACTTCAAAGTCGTTGGGATCGTGTGAAGGAGTGATCTTCACCGCTCCCGTTCCAAACTCCGGATCCACGTATTCATCGGCAATCACGGGGATCTCCCTGTTCACAATAGGCAGGATTACCTTCTTCCCGACCAGAGACCGGTAGCGTTCATCTTCAGGATGTACAGCCACCGCCAGGTCACCCAGCATGGTTTCCGGCCTGGTAGTTGCGAAAACTAAATAGCCATCCCCATCAGCATAGGGATACTTGATATGCCACAAATGGCCGGGAGTGTCCCGGTGCTCCACCTCAATATCTGAAATAGTGGTTTGGCACTTGGGGCACCAGTTGACAATATAATCCCCTTTGTAAATCAAACCTTTATCATAGAGCTGTTTAAATACCTCCCGGACTGCATGGGAACAGCCCTCATCCATGGTAAACCGTTCCCGCTGCCAGTCGCAGGATGCGCCCAGGGTTCTCAACTGCTGGGTAATCCGGTTGCCGTAAGTATGCTTCCAGTCCCAGACCCGCTCCAAAAATTTCTCCCGACCCAGGTCGTACTTGGACAGTCCTTCCTTGGCTATTTCCTCTTCTACCCGGGCCTGGGTGGCAATCCCCGCATGATCCGTTCCGGGAAGCCACAGGGTATTATAGCCCTGCATCCTTCTCCAACGGGTCAAAATATCCTGCAAAGTATTATCCAGGGCATGACCTAAGTGTAAAGAACCGGTCACATTGGGAGGGGGCATCACAATGGAGAAAGCTTCTTGGCCAGGCATCACTTCCTGGTGGAAGAATCCTCCTTCCTCCCAATACCGGTACCATTTTTGTTCTACTTCCTGGGGACTGTAAGTTTTCGCTAACTCTTCCTTCGCCATCACTCAAAACCTCCTATTTCCATCCATACTGCCGAAATCAAAAAAGCCCTTTTCATCTTTAAGGACGAAAAGAGCTTCGCGGTACCACCTTACTTCCTTTTCCCAGCAAGAAAAGGCACTCCAGCGGCAATAACGGGCACTCCCGGCCCTATCTACTGATTTCAATAGGGCGACTCCGGGGCGACTTCACCTGCTTTACCCAGAAACCTTTCAGCCTAAGGGTTTCCTCTCTAGATGGATTCCGCCGGGTTACTACTCCCCTTCAACATCTTTTTGTGTCTTAATTTTTCTTTTCATGACCATTATCATACCTTCCGCCGCTTCCCTTGTCAAGAGAAGAGGGTTTCCCGCCTCTTTTGTTTCTTCGCTTTCTGCAACACAATCCCGGAAATGATATGGTATAATTGATGAGTGACATGAGACAGATGACGTGCTCATTGTCGGTGTTTTACGGGGAGGAGGGGATGCCGGTTACGCCTTTATCCTTGAAGGCTCAACCATGTGGTTAATTGGAGTGCCGTTGACCGTTGCCGGTGCCTTTGTTTTCCGCTGGCCGGTTTATCTTGTCTATAGTCTCGCCGTAGTTGAAGAAACGGTTAAATGTATTTTGGGCCTTAGGCGTTTGCGGTCCGGACGGTGGATCAATAATGTCACTGGCAGTTTATGACTTTCCCAGATTGAGACAGCACTTGATGGGTCATTTTAATGTGCTCCGGCCCCGTGCCGCAACAACCCCCCACTAAAACTGCTCCGGAAGTTACACATTCCTTGATGATTTGGGCGAAAGAGTCGGCAGGCAAATCGTATACAGCCTTTGTTCCGGAGATTTTAGGCAGACCTGCATTGGGCTGCACCAGCACCGGAATTGAGGCAGATTCCCGGAGCCTACGCACCAGTTCCGGGAACCTGTTCAACTCCAGTTCCCCGCAATTGGCCCCAATACCGCTTCCTCCCGCCCTGGCCACCTCCAAGGCGCATTGATCAGCAGTATCTCCCATGATCGTCCGGAAACCACCCGGTGTGTCATTGAAAGCAAAAGAAACAATCACCGGCAAGGAGGCAACATCCAAACAGGCTTTGAGGCCGCAGAGAGCTTCTTTCAAATCAAACATGGTCTCAATTAAAAAGCCGTCCACTCCCTCTTCGGCTAAGATCTTCGCCTGTTCCTTAAAATTCAGGTAGAAATCCTTTTCGCTGCAGGGTCCGAGGGGTTGCCTCAACTGGCCACAAGAGGTCAGGTTGCCCAAAACATAACATTCCTCACCGGCAGCTTTTCTGGCAAGCTGTACTCCCAGCCGGTTGCCTTTTTCAAAATCTAAATCCGGACGGTGATTTTTGACATAGATAGGATTAAGGGCAAAAGTATTGGCAGTTAAAACCTGTGAACCGGCATTAACATATTGTATATGAATCCGGGAAACCAGCTCCGGATGCAAAATATTGTAAAGCCCGGACGACCCTAAATTAAGGCCGGATTTTTCCAGTTCGGAGCCCATGGCTCCGTCAAGTAAGATGGGACCCCCGGTTTTAATAAGCTCAGCAAAACTCATTTTTCTCCCCCTATGGTTAACAATAAGAGTATGCCCCTAATTTCAACGCCCCCATGAAAATCTCCTTTATATGGTCGTTCTATCTTTCCTTAACTCATAGTTCTTTCTTGATTGTATCACATTCGTCAGATCCGCATGCCCACTCTGGCACCTTCGTAAATGGCTTCCACCGCACTTCTGGCCCCTTTGGCATCGCCGATGACATATACCTCTTTCGCCAAGCTTTCCACATTTTCAAAGGGTTGATAGGCTCTTGAGCCAACGGCGAAGATGATATTGTCATACCCGCTGAAAATAACTTCTTTGCCATTTTGCTCGGCATAGACCTTATTCCCTTCAATGCGGGTTACTTTCGTACCGGTATGGATTTCAATACCTACCTGCTTGAATCGTTTGAGCAGGTCGTCCCGGACCGTCATATACATATCGGTGGCGATGTGTTCCTGCATCTCCACCACAGCTACCTTTTCGCAATAATCTTTGCAAAACTCGGCTGTCTCCACGCCTACCAAGCCACCGCCGATGACCAGGGCACTGTTCCCCAGGATTTTTTTGCCCAGTAAAACATCATGGGCCAGATATACATTTTCCCCGTCTCTGCCGGGAATGTCCAATTTCACCGGGGTGGCACCGGTGGCCACGATCAAAACCTCCGGCTTTTGCTCTTTAATCAGGGCCACATTCACTTCTTGGTTAATGCCGAAACCGCCCTTGGCTCTTGAGGCGTAATAGTCACATGCCCTTTTGCCGATGGTTCCGTCTTACTCACACATGGCGGAATCCATGGCAGGTACTACCAGACGATTTTTCACCAGCATCTTTCCGATGTACATGGGTGTGAAAGTTGCTTTGAAATTCATGCATTTTCCTCCTGTCCTTTAACAGTAATTAGCACCCATCTGTATTCAGTCTGGCGCATCCAGCGATTTTTATTCCTGACCGGGAACCGGGCTGCGGAAAACATCCCCGGGATATTCCATCCTCCTGTCACCATCATGTTTAAATAGTGCAAATACCGATCTGATCGTTTACAATACAAATTGGGTTACACTACAGGATAAGCCTGTATTTAGGAAGGTAGGTAGTGAAGTGGGGGAGAAGAGCTTTTTTAAAGGAGCCCTGGTTTTGTCTTTATCAGGGCTGGTCGTGAAGGTAATAGGTGCTTTATATAAAATACCTCTGGCCAGGTTAATCGGCGATGAAGGAATGGGACTTTACCAAATGGCCTATCCGGTGTATGCAATCCTGCTAACCCTGTCCACGGCAGGAATACCGGTGGCTATATCCATTTTAGTGGCGGAAAAACAAGCTAAAGAGGATTACCATGGGGCTCATCGTATATTTCGCCTGTCCTTAATGATGTTGGCCGTCTTCGGCTCTTTTTTTACCTTGTTGCTAATCGCGGGCTCCAAATGGCTTTCAGAGCATGTCTTTCTTAACCCTGGAGTATTCTATGCTCTGGTTGCCATCGCTCCGGCCATCCTCCTGACCGCCGTCAGTTCTTCTTTCCGCGGCTATTTCCAGGGTAACCAAACGATGGTGCCTACTGCTGTTTCCCAAATCATTGAGCAGATCATTCGAGTAGCCACCGTTTTGCTGTTGGCATACCTGCTTTTGCCTCGTGGATTGGAATTTGCCGCCGCCGGTGCCACCTTTGGCGCAGTCACGGGCGGATTGGCTGCTTTGGCGGTCCTGTTATCAGCCTACCGGAGACACAGGCAAAAATACAAGGCCGTTTTAACGGCTACCGGGTCTAGGGAACCGGCAATGCCCTTGTTCAAGAGAATTGCCGTTTTAGCTTTCCCTGTATCCGTAGGGGGCCTGGTGGTACCGATAATGCAGGTCATTGATGCCACCATTATCCCCACACGGCTGCAAGTGGCAGGTCATTCATTTGAACGTGCCACGGGATTATTCGGCCAGTTTTCAGGCATGGCCAATCCCTTGATTAATATCGCTCCCATCATTACCATTTCCATTTCCCTGGCCTTGGTTCCGATCATTTCTGAAGCCATGGCCAAGGACAACAAACAGGAAGTCAGTTACCGGGTCAACCAGGCTTTGTGGAGCACCTTTTTAATCGGGCTCCCTGCCGCAGCGGGGTTGGGCATACTGGCTACCCCTATTTGTGTCATGCTCTATGGTATCCGGGAGGTGGGCCCTTTAGTGGCAGTACTGACCCCCACCACCCTCCTGTTGGGTTTATACCAGACTACCAGAGGCACCCTCCAGGGCATGGGTAAGACTTACCTGCCGGTCATCAACCTAACCGTCGGTATCGTCATTAAAGGAGTCCTGAATTATGTGCTGGTAGCCATTCCTGCCCTCAGCATTCAGGGTGCAGGCATTGCCACCGTTGCCGGATTTACCGTTTCCGTGGTGCTCAACGTACACTACGTCAAAAAATACACCCAGTTTAAGATGGACTGGAAAAAGAACGTGGTCCTTCCCCTAATCAGTACCTGCATCATGGCGCTGGCTGTCCGGCTGGGTTACCAACTAATCAATCAATATCTGGGCAATACCATGGGTGTAATTATTGCCATTATCACCGGTATCGTTACTTACGGTCTGGCAATCCTGGTTACCGGCGGGATTGATCCACAAGACCTGCGTATCATCCCCGGCATCGGACCGAAACTGGCGCGAGCATTGGGTGAATTCAAATCTTAGGGTTTACCCTTCTTGGGCTGATGCTACTTCCAGCATTTCCTGGGCTTCTTCCCGGCTCATACTGCGAATCAAACCCATAGGTGTCTGCTGGCTGCCCTGCCCCAAAGGGTTGTCCCTTAAAACGGCGGCAATAGTCTCCACTGACAAAGGAGATTTTGGGGATAGAGCGATTACTTCCCGGCCCAGATCGTTTATATCAACAATGGCACAACTGATACCGAGTTGCTCCTCCACTTCCCTGGCAACTCCCTCCGGGTGTAGAGGGGCCGGTACTACATATTGGTTGTAGGGCGGGATGGTATAGGGAGTAGGCCCGTCAATCATGGCCACCCTGCGACCGGCAATGCGGTAAAAATCCCCGCTTCTGCCCAACAGTTTACCAATAACCGCTACAAAGGCGGCAAATAAAATTCTCAGGGTACCTACTTCCCGAAAAGCAATTTCCATAGTTTCCGGCATCCCTAAGCCAATACCGTAGCTGACCTTCTTGACGTATTTGGACAGAACCTTTGCCAGAAACCTGGGCTTGATTTCCTTTAACAGAATGGCCCGGCCCTGGGTGATGGCCAGGGCCTTTTCGCTGACAAAGAGTAAATCTCCCGTCCTGACCGCAGGTGAGACATATTGGGCAATTACCTCCAACATGTCATCCTCTTTGGTCAACACATGGGTCTTAATAGGTATCCTAAAATAATAAGTACCCTCTATTTTAACCAGGGGTTGTTTCTTCTTACGTTGGGCCATGGTACAGCCTCCTCAAATACAGTCTGATACTCTTCCTTGCCTATCTATACACTAAACAAACAAGTAACGGCTGTCAACGACTAACCTTTTCCGTCACATCAAAAAGAATGGCCCTCAATGGGCCATTACCTGTTCAGAATTGTTTCCAATTTGTCAGCCAGCACAATAATACCTTTAGTTCTTAATCGCGGAAAGTGAGCATATTTCCAATAGCTTACATCAGTTTCCGCCCTTTTAATGGGAGTGATCACCTGTTCCACCCGCCCATTTAGCAGTTCCTCATACTCTTTACCAATTTTCAGTAGATTAAGCCCCAACTGCTGGGGATTGGTATGATAGATAAATACTCCATTTGCATCTGTAATGCCAAGAGAATCCACTCCCAGTTCCTGAGCTATGGAAACGATATTTCCCTGATCGATCACCCGCTCCAGATCCAACTGCTGGGCACGTTTGCCTAAATTTCCCATCATGCTTTCCAAAACCCGATCACCGATTATTTGCTGCAGTTTTTCACTCTCAATATGTAAATTCATCGCCAATTCCCCTGCTGACGCCAGGACTGAATACTGCTCCTCAGTGGCAGCCGCGATATGCTGACTGGCTGCAACAGTTTCGTTAGCGATCCGGTGCAAAGGATCGATACATCTCAATACTTCCTGACTGCATTCCAGCAGCTGCTCATTGGTATCTGACACCTGTTTCAATTGGGCGGCAATGTTCTGAAAAACATGCCCGATATCACATAGTCTTTGCTCAGTTTCCCCAACTACCCGATTACCTTCCTTGGTATTGTTATGGACCTCCTGGACTTTGGCGGCCGCTGCCACTATATCTTTTTGAATCTCCTGGATAATCCCTACAATGTTGTCGGCAGCCATTCCCGATTCCTGGGCCAGTTTACGTACCTCCTCGGCTACCACCGCAAAACCTCTGCCGTTCTCCCCCGCCCTGGCTGCCTCAATAGCAGCATTTAATGCCAGTAAATTGGTCTGCTCCGCAATAGCGGTAATGCTGCCTACAATGTCTGCAATGCCACTGGCTTTGTCTTTTAAGGCCAACGTCATGGTATGAAGCTCCTCAGTGGAAACGGATATTTCCTCCATTTGGGACTTTAATGAATTGGAGGATTTTTCACAATCTACCGTTTGCTTCAATGCCGCTGCACCGATTGTCTGGCATTCAACCACGTTGGCATTCTGTAACTTGCTTGCTTCGATCATCTTGGTGGCTGCTCTGGCCACGGACTCCACCATGTTTTGCTGTTCCTGCAACTCCCCGGATATACCGGCACAAGTGGAACTGACCTGTTGTGCTGATGATGTCAGAGCTTGAATTGATCTGTCCAAGTCATCACTCATTTTCAAAACCTCACAAGAAGAGTGGAGCATTCTATTATTTGATTGTTTTACAAATGCAGCTAATTCTAACAATTTAGGATCATCTGTTTTTTCAATCCCCTCGTAATTGCCCTTTGCCACCTCCAAGACTTGGGTTAGGGTATCCTCATTGACCCCCGGCTTTTGGCGCAGCATAAGATAATTACCGTAAACTAAAACCAATACCCACAATCCGGCCCACCAAACTCTGTTGGCAAATACAATTCCTGCACACGAAATTGCCGCAACTAAATTGAAGAGCACCACTTCCAGTTTTTTCATTTGCCAGCCTCTCCCATTAAAAAATTTCTTTTAACTTAGTTATTCTCTACGGGTTATGGAATCCCTGCCCGCCCCTTTAGACATAAAAAAAGACCAGTTTTGGTCTCTTTGCTACCAATTATCTCAACTCTTAAAATTCTAGGCGGACACATCAGCTGTCATTTTGGGAAAAGTCAATGTAAATTCAGTACCGGTTTCCGTATCGCTGACCAATTGAACCGATCCACCGTGCTTCTCCGTAAGCTCCTTGACAATAGCTAAGCCCAACCCGCTACCGGCCATACCTTTGGTACTGAAACCTTTTTCGAAAATCTTGTCCTGGATGTCTTTTGGAATTAAGGGCCTTTTGTTCCATACGGAAATGATAAACTGCTGGGCACCCTCATTCAAGCATACCCTTACCACCCGGCCTTCCTTCTCCGGTATTACAGACACCGCATCAAAGGCATTCTCAATTAAATTGCCCAAAATCCGGGAAATATCGGTGGCAGGAACGGACAACCCCACTAGCTCAGACTTCATCTCCAATTGGAACTGGATATTCCTCTCCTCTGCCTCGTTCTTTTTCATCAGAAACATGGCTGCCACTTCTAAGTTTTTGATTTGAACGGTCGTGGAAGAAGTTTGTCTTAAAGACTTCGTTACCTCTTTGATGTAACCAACAGCGCTGTCGTTACGGCCTAATTGGATCAAACCCATTATTACTTGGAGATGATTTTGAAAATCATGACGGTGGGTACTTAGAATAGAAATCAGCTCTTTGTCCTTCTCCATCATGGCCTTGTTTATTTCCAGCTCGCGTTCTTTTTGGCTGAGACGGGTAATTTCATTGACTAAACCGATCGCCGCAACCGTGAGGAAAACAGCAACCAGTAGCGAGAAAGCAGTGATCAATTGTAAAGAAACTAAAATGATACCGTTTATTGCAAAGTATGCCCAAAGGGTAACAAACAGAACCAGCACTGTTTGCAAAAGAATAACATTTATCAAAAGAAGATTCTTTTGACTACTACTGTTATGACTAATTATTTTTCTGAACAATTCCTTCACACTTTCCCGCTTTGTCCTCGGAAATCCATCAGTTTATATTTTGTAGTTCCCAAAAAAAGGGCCGATACTATTAATAACCAATCACTGCAATAACTCAACCATACATAACGCCTTACATCATTATCCAAGTTTTGGAACACATGAGGTGCATATGTATATAATACCGGTGCCGTCAATCCTTCACTTAACATAACTGTAATGAATGCCAACGAGGCAGCAGCAAAATCAATACCCCATCTCATTTTGAGCACCAACCGGAACAGAACAATAAGACTTAGAAAAGAGATAAATGAATGAGACCCAAAAGGCAGTCCGAAAATGGCACAAAGACCGCGACACAGATAAACTACAATTCCCTGCATTAGGCCAATCAGGAGGACCTGTTTCCAACTCAGGCGCACTCCAATTAATGCCATACCAACAAAACCCATGAGAGCTGCCTGAATGATGTAGAAAAAAGCCAGCACCCTTATGTCTTCCAATGTCAATCAGCTCCTATTTCTGCAGAGATTTCGGTGTAGGAGGTTGATAACCGAACAAGAGGCAAGCAGAAGCAGCACCCATCTGAGCCATTAAGGCTACCAAGGTCACAACCAGCATCAACAGCTTTTTGCGCATGTCTTTCCCTCCTTTCCCTGATAGCATTAAGGCAGAATACCATCGATGAAGGCGACCAGTTTATAGCCGCCGGGAGTTAAGCTAAAAGCCTGCCATAAAATTCCTAGGGTGCTGGCCAAAACCAGATCATAAGCAGGGGAGAACAATGTCCCGCTAATATTGAAAATAATTACAACAGCCCAAATTGACAGGTAAACTAAAGCCAAATTGCGCAATCTGCGCCTGTAGTCTTCACTGATAATCGGTTTATTGGGCGTATCTGCCGGTGCATAAGTAATAATCGCCCACAGGGCGAATAACCCTACTACAAAGACCAAGGAATACATGGAAACGGTGGGTATCTTATGACCTAATTTTTCTGCCAGCATAGCAATACCCGGTGAAACAATCATCCCTAAAAGGGTACAATTCCTCAAATTAGCAGAATGGGCTCCCCCGGACAGCACTCTTAAGCCGGAGGCAGTCAATACCGCAACCAGAGCCAGCTTAAGAATGCCCAGCAGGAAGCCCACCACTACAATTGAAACGATACCTGTTATAGAACTGATAAAAACATATAGTCCATAAGCTGCAACCTCTTTACGTTCTTCCGTTAATCCCAGCTCCTGTTGCAACAACTCCGATATATTATTGATCAACCGTTCCATATTACCACCCAGTGAATCTTTATTCATTTACTAGGACCTGGTAATATGATTCGCTATTGACGACCAAAATCCTGCCAAATAATTGCAATATTTCGAATAAAAGTTAATAATCAGTGGAAATCTGTTGCCAACCAGCCTTCCAAAGAGCTCATAATTGACTGGGCAGCAGTATAGGGATCCTGTTCCCGGTTCAGAACCGATTGCAACAGGCTCTGGAACCGGTCCTCCCTCTGCAGGCGCTGGGTAAGGATATCCTCCAGCTTATTAAGCACAATACCCGTTACTTCTTCTTTAAGGCGCTTCCGGCGGATTGACTCCAGTTGCCCTGACGAGATTAGGTATTCCCAATGGTTGGCAATTTCATCAACCAGCTCATCAACACCTTGCCCGTCCAGGGATACCGTTTTCACTACAGGAGGACGCCAATCTCCATGGGACAAGTCAAGGGTTTTATTTATCTCCGAAACCACCCGATCCGCCCCATCCAAATCAGCTTTGTTGATGGCGAAAACATCGGCAATCTCCATAATACCTGCCTTTAACGTTTGGATCACATCACCGCCGGCAGGGGTCAAGACCACCACGACCGTATCTGCCGTATCCATAATATCCAATTCCACCTGGCCTACTCCTACCGTTTCTACAATAATGACATCGAAACCGAACGCGTCAAAAAGGGTTAATACTTCCTTGGTGGAGCGGGAAAGTCCTCCCAGGCTTCCTCTGGTACCCATACTCCGAATAAAAACACCGGGATCCAAGGTGTTATCCTGCATCCGGATCCGGTCACCCAGTAAAGCACCGCCGCTGAAGGGACTGGTAGGATCCACCGCCACTACCGCTACGGTCTTGCCCCTCTTCCGGTATGATTTGGTCAATTGGTCTACCAGGGAGCTCTTTCCTGCTCCGGGTGAACCGGTAATTCCCACGATCATGCTTTTGCCTGTATGTGGGCGTAATTCAGCCAGGATACGATATTTCTCCGGTTCTCCGTTTTCCACCAGCGTAATCCCCTTAGCTAAAGCACGCCTATTTCCTTCCAAAATACCTGCTACCAAATCCAATGCAATACACCGCCCATCTTACCTGATAATAATAGGGCCCTAAGGCACACTTCTGCTCTTTGGGCTCCTAACATTATTCTTGATCATGGGCGATTAATCCTGCCTCGGAATAGGAATAATCAGAATTTTTGTACTCTGAGAGCTTTATACCGCCGTCTCCGTTTGCTGGCTTTCCGTAGATTCTGCCCGACTACACCTGCTAAAGCCCCCATCAACAGGCAAATTATGACCGGTTTCACCGCCGGCTGACCGTTCATCCAGGTCGGTGCCAAGAGCCACCCTACCAGTTGCAGCAATATGGCATAACAACATCCTGCTATGGCCCCGTGCCGCCAGGGCAAACTTTTGGCCCGGTAACCGGCGATTATTCCCCCTGCCCAAACAGTTAAATAGAAAAGAGAATTCAGGTAACCGGCCAGATACATTTCCCTTTCCCAGAGAGTGAGTACCCACCAAGCGCCTCCCACCAGGCCTAAGCACAACACTGATAGGGAAACAACCACTCCGCCGACTATAGCCAACCAGTTCAAAAAAATCCCCCCCTTTTTAAAAGGAATACGCCCAGGAGGCTCATTTTAGACAGGGAAATTAAATTGAACGGTGACAGCCGGTTATAAAATAAAAAAGGGTCGGCGGGCGGCGCCAACCCTCTATTCCACTGCCTGCAAATCTAGATTCGTCGCTTCCTCCAAACCTGTTCCGTTGACTGCACTGAATACAACCAGAGGCACTCCTTCTTCCATGCCCAGTTTATTCCGGATCACTTTAACCTGTTGCAAGTAACGCCCCCTGCTGATTTTATCTGCTTTGGTGGCTATGACGGCTCTGGGAGCATCGTATTCCCTCAGCCACCGGTACATCTGCACGTCATCCGCCGTAGGCTCATGACGGATGTCCACCAGTTGGATGATAAAACATAACTGCTGCCGGTTTTGCAAGTAAGTTTCGATCATCACTGCCCATTGTCTCTTGGCTGCCTGGCTCACTTTGGCAAAGCCGTAGCCGGGCAAGTCCACCAGATAAAAGGAATCATTCAACCGGTAGAAATTCAAGGTTCTGGTCTTACCGGGCTGAGCACTGGTTCTGGCCAGGGATTTCCTGCCGGCCAGAGCGTTGATAAATGCCGACTTACCTACATTGGATCGTCCCACCAGGGCTAATTCCGGCAACTGATCATCGGGATACTGGCTGGGTTTAACGGCACTCAAAATATATTGAGCCGACGTAATCCTCCTCATTGCTCCACCAAGGCCTCTTTCAAGACTTGATCCAAATGCTCCACCAAGACAAATTTTAACTTGCGCTTAATGTTGGCCGGTACTTCTTCCAAGTCTTTTTCGTTCTCTTTGGGCAGGATCACCGTAGTAATCCCCACCCGGTGGGCAGCCAATACCTATTCTTTGACCCCTCCGATGGCCAGCACTCTGCCTCGCAAAGTCACCTCACCGGTCATGGCTACATCTTTGCGTACCGGCCGGTTGGTCAGAGCGGAAGCTACTACCGTCGCCATGGTAATACCGGCAGAAGGCCCGTCTTTAGGAATAGCTCCCTCCGGAACGTGAATGTGAATATCCAATTTCTCATGAAAATCCTCCGGAAGGCCCAGTTCTTCACTTTTGGAACGAATATAACTTAAGCCGGCATATGCTGATTCCTTCATCACATCTCCCAGCTGTCCGGTCAAGGTCAGTTTTCCTTTCCCTTGCAGCAAGGTGGCTTCTACCGTCAGCACATCGCCCCCTACCTCAGTTACCGCCAGACCGGTAGCTACGCCGATCTCGTCATTCTTTTCCGCTCCCCTTTTCCGGTAGCGAGGCATTCCCAAATAAGTGCTCAGGTTTTGAGCGGAAACTTTTCCAGCCGTAATCTTTTTGGCTACGATATCCCTGGCGGTCTTCCGGCAAATGGTAGAAATCTGCCGTTCCAAGTTGCGGACTCCCGCTTCCCGGGTGTATTCCCGGATAATTTTACGTAAGGCATTGTCGGAAATACTGAGCATCTCCGCAGTCAAACCGTGTTCTTCAAGTTGCTTTTTAATTAAAAGGCGCTTGGCAATTTCCAGCTTTTCCTCCTCGGTATAGCCGGAAATCTGAATGACTTCCATTCTGTCTAACAGAGGACGGGGAATGGAATGCAAAACGTTGGCTGTAGTAATGAACATGGTTTTGGACAAATCATAGGGTACTTCTAAATAATGATCGCTAAAAGAGTTATTTTGCTCCGGATCCAGCACCTCCAGCAGTGCTGAAGATGGATCCCCACGAAAATCATTGCCCAGCTTGTCAATCTCGTCCAATAGAATAACCGGATCGCGGGTACCTGCCGTCTTTAAGCCCTGGATGATCC
>JAAZDD010000087.1 GCA_012512955.1 Clostridia bacterium | reverse complement strand
GACCCCAATAGATTGAGCACTTTCACCCGGTGCTGCCGGAAGGTCTCTCTATTCAACTCGGCATAGGCCTCATTGGATTGCATCACTTTCTGGTTCACGTCAATAATCATCATTGCTCCTCCCCTACCAAATTAGCGACGGTCAGTTCCGTTCCGGCCAAAACCATTGCCCTGTTGCTCCCGCATTCAGGGCACCAAAGAGGTGTGCCGGAGGAGGTATATTGCCGGCCACAGTCTTGACATGAAGCCTCCACGGGCACTTCTTCCAGGATCAGTGCCGCCCCTTCAAAAACAGTACCCCGGGTCAAAGCCTCAAAAGCAAAGGCAATGGTTTCCGGAATCACATTAGCCAATACCCCCATTTTCACGGTGACGGAGGTCACCTTTTTCAACCGGTGCTCTGCCGCAACCCGTTCCAGGATCACCAGCATCTCCTGTACTAAAGCCAGCTCATGCATTTAAGTCACCATGCCATTCTGTCAATAACTTTAGAACTTCCTTCTCCAAAACAGGGACGGCCGCTGCCACTGCCGGACAGCAGCCTTCCCGAAAGGTGGTGTTGTCAGCTACCTCAACCACGTAAATCACAATTTGGGACGGTACTTCCAATCCCAGCATCCGACCCAGCTCCAGAGCAGTGGCCAGGTTAATGTCATGGACGGAAGCCAAACGAACGGTAGTCATCAAAGAAGCAGTTTCCAGTTCCATCACCTGTCCCACCGGGTATTTGCCCGTCTTGACGGAATCCACGATAACGGCCCTTTGATAGCCCACCAGCATGTCCAGTAACTCGAAGCCTGCCAGGCTGCAGCAGTGAAAATCCACCAGGGGATGAGCCACCTGCCCGGCCACCTTTTCCACCGCAAAAATCCCTACGCCGTCATCTGCCAGGATAGGATTACCCAAGCCGATAATCACTGTCTTGGCCCCTGCTATTGCCGTAGTGTCTGACATACTTTCCCGTCCTTATCGAAAATACGGATTTCCAGGGGCATCTGGCCGGGCAAAGAATGGGTGGCGCAAGCCAAACAGGGATCATAAGCACGAAAAGCCATTTCCACCATGTTCAGCAAGCCTTGATGCACCTTGCCGTTTTTGATCAATTTTTGAGCTGCCTTCTTCACCGACATATTCATGGCGGAATTGTTGTGTCCGGTGGACACAATCAAATTGACTTTCTGCACCAGGCCCCGTTCATCAGTTTGATAATGATGAATCAGGGTGCCCCGGGGTGCCTCTACAATACCCACACCTTCGGCAGGCACCTTGTCCGGTATCCGCCGTATGTCAGGATTGGTGATCTCTTTATCCCGGGCCAGCTCCAGCAGTTTTTCCCCATTGTGGAGCAGTTCAATGAGGCGGGCCCAGTGATAAGCCAGGGTAGCCTGCACCGGCTTGCCCCCCAGGGTAGCAAAGAATTTTTCATAGGCTTCCTGGGCCAGGGGAGTGGACATGCCCTCGGCCGCATTGAGCCGGGCCAAGGGGCCTACCCGGTAGATACCTCCCTCTGCCCCTTCCCGCATACCGGACCAGCCAATTTGCTTCAGATAGGGAAACTTCAGGTAAGTCCAGGGCTCCACTTGCTCGGCAATATGGTCCAGATAAGCTTCGGGGGCAAATTTAGCATATTCCTTGCCTTCAGGATCCACCACCCGGACTTTACCGTCATAGAAAGCTACCCTGTTTGCTTCATCCACCATTCCCATAAAATAGGTGTTAATTTTGTAAACATCACCCAGAATTAAATCCACATAAGCGGAGTTTTTCAGCACAATATCTTCAAACAGTTTCAGGGAAAACTTGCCGAATTCCAGGATTGATTTGGCTTTCTCCTCAATTTCCTGTCGCTCTGCCTCCGTCAGTCCCTTACTTACTCCGCCCGGCAAACCGTTGACCGGGTGGGTAGCCTTACCTCCCAACATCGCCTGGATGGACTGGGCGTAACCCCTGTTCTTGATTACCTCTTTGCCTGCCTCCAAGCCCACCTTGGCCACCACACCAAGTATATTTCGTTCCTCCGGCTTGGCCTCAGGTCCTACTACGAAATCCGGCGCGGCCAAGGCATAAAAATGAGCCGTATGGGAATGGACAAGGTGAGCTGAATACATCAGTTCCCTGAGTTTTTTGGCCGTAGGTGTCGGTTCCACTTGCCAAACCCCGTCCAAAGCTTTAGTGGATGCCATGTGGTGGGCCACCGGACAGACACCGCAAATGCGGGGCACAATCCGGGGCAGTTCTTCCGCCGGACGACCTTCACAAAACTTTTCAAAGCCCCTTAATTCAGGAACCTGAAAATAAGCATTGGCCACGTTACCCTGGTCATCCAGAAAGATGTCGATTTTACCGTGGCCTTCCAGCCTGGTAATCGGGTCGATACTGATCTTTTTCAAGATACCTTCCCCCCTTGACGTTTCTTTTGCAACATAGAGACGGGCAGGCTGAAACGGTAGAAAAGACCCGCCGGGTCAGCCATGGTACTCACCATTTCCGCCACCGTTGCTTCGTCGGAGGCATCCAGAATAGAGGCGGTACTGCTGACCAGTTTCGCCCCCTGGTCCAGCACTTCCGGTGCCGGTCCAAAGCAGCCCCGGCAAGGCATATTCACCTTGGTGCAGCGGGCGCCACACCCGCTCCTGGTAGAAGGCCCGTTACACACAATCCCCTGCTCCATGAGACAGCGGTTGGGATCCACCAGAACCTCATGGGGGCGTTTAAAACCACGCACTTTTTTCTCCTGCTTCTCCCGGGGGCACTCATGGCACACGCTTTTATCCCCGGCGATGACCGAACCTTTCGGGGGCAATTGACCGGATGCAATGGCATCAATGGCGGCCACAATCAAATGAACCGGAGGGGGACAACCGGGAAGATAATAATCTACCGGTACCACCTGATCCAGGCTATAAACTTGATGATAAAATTCCGGCAAAGTCAGTGTTCCTTCCGCTACCCGAACTTGGGTTTCCGGTAGGACCCCATTGGGATTGTCGGTGGAAGGAGTCTCCTGGTAAGCCCGCCGGAAAATCTCCTCCCGCCGGTGAAAATTGGCCAGGCCCGGTATACCGCCAAAGGAAGAACAAGCACCGAAGGCGATTAGCACTTTGCTTTTTTCCCTCAAGAGCCGGGCCATGGCTTCCTGTTCCGACAGGCGGATGCTGCCATGAAATAAACAGACATCAATCTCGCCGGGCCCCAGTTTTTCCAGATCAGCATACTTGCCGTCAGTAGCCAAGGGCCAGAGGACTATATTGGCCAGCTCTCCCACTTCCAGAATCTTTGCCTCCGTGTCCAGGATGGCCACGTCACACCCGCCGCAAGCCGCCGTCCAATAAACTGCCAAGTTGATTTTAGGCATTCTTTTCCGCACCTCCCCCAGGCGCCAAGGGGCCCAGTTTTTTCAAATCAGCTACCATATCTTCCACAATCTTGGCAAACTTTTCTCCTTCGGAAGCAGAGACCCAAACTAATTTGAATCTCTCTTTTTCAATTCCCATTTGCCGCAACAATTCCGTCACCAGCGGTGCCCTGCGCATTGCTTTAACATTGCCGTCCACATAATGGCAGTCCCCGGGATGGCAACCGCTGACCAAAACACCGTCCGCTCCCTGTTGAAAGGCCTTCAACACGAAAGTCGGGTCCACCCGCCCGGTGCACATCACCCTCACAATTTTTATGTTCGCCGGGTATTTAATGCGGGAGATACCGGCCAAATCCGCTCCCGTGTAGGAGCACCAGTTACACAGAATGCCCAGAATTTTCGGTTCAAAATTGGTGTTCATGCCAATACACCCTCGATTTCCGCCAGCAGCTGCTGGTTACTAAAGTGGGACACCACAATGGCATTGGAAGGACAACCGGCAGCACAACTGCCGCAGCCTTTACAGACTGCCTGGTTAATTTCCGCCACTTTCTTCTCCTCATTGAAGCCGATTGCTTTAAAAGGACAAAGACCGAGACAAATGCGGCACCCGGCACAGACTGCCGGATCGGACCAGGCGGAAATAGGCGAAATCTTGACTTTGCCGGTAGCAATTACCGCCAGGGACTGGGCAGCCGCGGCCGAACCCTGCGCCACCGTATCCGGGATATCCTTGGGACTCTGGCAACAACCGGCAATATGGACCCCGTCGGTGGAAGTAGTCACCGGATCCAGCTTAATATGAGATTCCAGGAAAAAACCGTCCTCACTTCTGGAAATGCCGAAGATTTGCGCTACTTTTTCCGCATCATGACGCGGTACCAAGGCTGTATTCAGCACCACCATATCCACGGGAATCTCCCGGTAGGCGCCCAACAAAGTGTCCTCCGCCCGGACCACCAGTTGCCCGTCTACCTTAGCTACTTCCGCCCCTTTACCCCGGATAAAGTTCACTCCTTCCTCCTGCACCCGGGTGTAGAATTCTTCATATTGCTTGCCAAAAGTGCGCATATCAATATAAAACTCAAATACTTCCGCATCGGTCTTTTCTTTCACCAGGTGGGCAAACTTCACGGAGCTCATACAGCAGACCCGGGAGCAGTATTTTTGATAATTCTCGTCCCGGCTGCCGATACAGTGGAGGATAGCCACGCTTTTCGGTTCTTCTCCCCTTTTGGTCAGGATTTTGCCCTGGGTAGGACCGGAAGCGTTGGTCAGCCGTTCGAATTCAATGCCGGTGTAGACATCATCATAAATACCGTAACCGTATTGAGGGGCTTTCCTGGCATCAAAAAGCTCGAAGCCGGTAGCCAGGATGATGGACCCTACCTCAATCCGGCGGACGGTTTCCTTCTGGCTGAAATCAATTGCTTCCCTGGAACAGGCTTCAACGCAATTCTTGCTGCACTTGCCCTTGGTCAAGAGCAGGCATTCCTTTTCATCAATTACCGCTTTCAGAGGGATCGCCTGGGGAAAAGAAATATAGGCCGCAGAACGCTTGCTCAAACCCTCATCGAAAGCATCAGGAATCCTGTTCTTCAAAACACAGGCGGTAGTGCAGTCACCGCACCCGGTACATAAGTCCTCCACAATATACCTGGGTTTTTGTCTTACGGTGACGGTGAAATTGCCTACATAGCCGTCCACCTGCGCCACTTCCGCATAGGTTAACAGCTCAATGTTGGGACTCTGGGAAACGGCCACCATTTTGGGAGTTAAAATACAGGCGGCACAGTCCATGGTGGGAAAGGTTTTGTCAAATTTGGCCATCTGCCCCCCAATACTGGCTTCCCGCTCCACCAGGTAAACCTTGTGTCCGGCCTCCGCAATCTGCAAAGCGGCCTGGATGCCGGCAATACCCCCGCCCACCACCAGGGTGGCTTTGTTGACGGACACTACCCTTTCCTCGATGGGCCGGTGATAATAAACCCGCCTGACCGCTCCCCGGACCAGGGATTTGGCTTTTTCGGTGGCATTTTGGGTATTGTCCGTTACCCAGGAACACTGTTCCCGGATATTGGCCATTTCCAGTAAGTAGCCGTTCAGATTGGCTCTTTCCAAAGCTCCTTTAAAAGTGGGTTCATGCATCCGAGGTGAACAGGCTGCTACCACGACCCGGGTCAAGCCCAGCTGTTGAATATCGTTCTTGATTAACTCCTGTCCCGGATCCGAGCACATGTATTTATAATCACGCGCGATGACTACATTGTCTAAAGTACCCGCATACTGGGCTACTTTTTCCACATCCCCCACAGCGGCGATATTATGGCCACAGTGGCAGACGTAAACGCCAATTCTTTCGGTCAATGTGGTTACACCTCCTATAAAAAACTGGCCAAGGCCCTTTTAGGGGAAACTACCGGTTTATCCAAGCCCAATTGCCGGCTGTCCAGCCCAAAAGCCAATCCCAACAGCTGGGTAAAATAGACCACCGGCAGTTCAAGGTTCAATCCATAGGCGGCATTGATTTGATCCTGATAGGCATCAAGATTCATTTGACACATGGGACAAATAGTGACGATTAACTGGGCGCCGGCCTCATGAGCATCCTGTAAAATATCCTTGATCATCTTTAAGGCTACCTTTTCCTTGGTGGTGGCCAGACTGGCGGCACAGCATTTAGCCTTGTGCCGGAAAGGAACCGCCGTTGCCCCCATCAATTCCACCAGTTGGTCCAGGGATTGGGGATCTTCAGGATCATCATAATAACGGGGACGGACCAACTGGCAGCCGTAATAGCAGGCGACTTTAAGGCCGGCCAAGGGTTTTTTGATCTGTTTGAGCAAAACATCCGGTCCCAAGGAAACGACCAGTTCCAGCAAATGGCGGACCGTAACCTTCCCCCGGTAACTTAATCCCGCCGCTTGCAGGTTTTCCTCCATCTTGTCCTTTAAGCGAGGATACTCTTCCAACCGCTCTGTGGCCCGGCGAAGGGCCAGGTAACAAGCATTACAAGCCGTCACCAATTCCTCATGCTATTTCTCAGCCCGGGCCAGGTTCCGCAGGACCAGAGTGAGGGCCAAATCAGGATCCACGGAAGGAGCCGCCGTAGCTCCGCAACAGTTCCAGTCATCAATTTCTTCCAATTGTATTCCCAGGAGGCTGCAGATGGCTTTAAGGGATTGATCGTAATCCCTGGCTGAGGAATGGAGTGTACAACCTGGGTAATAAGCATAAGACACTAGCATTCCCCCCTTTGCCGGGCTTTTTCCATCAATGTCTTTAACTCGCTACGGTTTTTGATTTTGGCAGGAAAAAGAGCCACCCGTCCTCTCCGGATCAGCTTTATTCCTAAAGGAGCAAACTGTTTCCACAGCCGGGTATAATCTGTTTTCATGGCATAGTTGGTAATCAGTTTGCTTTCATTCATCCTCCCCGTTTCCGTTACAATTTGGTTGAATGTCCGGTAAAAAACAGAGCTGTCATGCTTGGCGGGCAAAATATTTTCTTTAATGGCCATGGATTTTAATAAATACATGATTTCCGTAAATTCGATGCCCCTGGGACACCTGACGCTACAGGTATAGCAGGATGCGCAGAGCCAGATAGCCGCACTGTTCAAGACCTCCTGCTTCATGCCGGCCTTGATCATGGAGATCAGACGCCTGGGGCTGAAGTCCATTTGATAGCCGGTCGGACAGGAGCCGGAACAGGTGCCGCACTGCATACATTTAAGCAAGGCTTCCCCGCCGGGCATCGCTAAAAGCTCTTCCAGAAACAATCGTTCTGCCTCCCTTCATTGTATTTAACAACAAAGGGATAGCAATTTCCGTGCCATTCTGAATTTTCTTTCAATTATGCGGCCTTTTCCCATTTTTTATTTTTCCGGTGTACACCAAGTCAACATTTATCGTCATGGAAAGGTCCAGATGTGTACACAAAGTTTACAGTCCATACCTTTCCATCTTTTTATATAAACCGGTCCGGGAAATACCCAGTTTTTTGGCTGCCGCCGCTTTGCTTCCCCCGGCTTCCTCCAGGGCATCGGCAATCAATTGGCGCTCCAGGCTTTCCACTAAAGTAATCAAGAGACCCCTGTCTTCGGCCGGCACCTGGATACATTGGGTTTGCACCAATCCCTCAGGCAAATTATCCAGGGTAATCCGGTTATCGAAACAGAGATTTAACGCTCTTTCCAGCACATTTTCCAGTTCCCGCACATTTCCCGGCCAATGATACCGGAGCAAAGCCTGAAAAGCCGCCGGTTCAATCTCCGGGTAGGGAAGCTCATAGCGGTGACACAATTTGGTCAGGATGGTTCGCACCAAAAAAGGCAGATCCTCTCGTCTTTCCCGCAGGGGAACCAGGTGAAGCTCCACCACATTCAACCGGAAATATAAATCCTCCCTGAAGGCCTGGGCCGCCACCATACTTTTCAAATCTTTGTTGGTGGCGGCAATGACCCTTACATCAATCTTTACCGGTTTGGTGCCGCCAATTCGCTCAAATTCCCGTTCCTGCAGCACCCGCAGTATTTTGGCTTGCATCTCCAGGGGCATATCACCGATCTCATCCAGAAAAATGGTACCCCCGTTAGCCAGCTCGAATTTTCCCGGTTTACCACCGGCCAGGGCGTTGGTAAAAGCACCTTTTTCGTAGCCGAATAGTTCGCTTTCCAACAGGTTGGCGGGAATAGCCGCACAATTCACTTTGATAAAAGGCTGATTAGCTCTTTTACTTTTATAATGAATGGCAGAAGTCAACAATTCTTTTCCGGTACCCGTTTCGCCGGTGATCAGAATGTTGACATCGGTGGCCGCCAGCCGGTTTGCCATATCGATTACCTTCTGCATGCTGGGGTTATTACTGAGAAAGGGCTGAAAAAGACGATCCGGCAGGTTCTTTTCCGCCAGGCGTCCCTGGTAGTGCTTGATCTCCTCCTGCAGTAAAGTTACCTTGTGCTGCAAGGCCTGCAATCCCCTCATCTGGGAAATGACCAGGCTCAGCCCTCCTTTAATCTCTCCGGCAACCAATAAGGGTTTTTCCTCCAGGACTACTTCCTGGCCCTTTTTGTCCGGCAGCAACTTCACGATGGTTTCCCCGGTTTTCAGCACCTGCAAAATCAGGGACTCCCGGAAGGAGCGATTTACTTCACTGCCTTTTTGCAGCTCAAGTCCAAAAGTATCCTGGAAAGTGCGATTCCAGTATACTACCCTACCTTTTTCATCAGTAATGAGAAGCCCCATGCCCAAAGATTGCAGGGCAAGGAGCCGGAGGTCCATTTCCAATTCGCTGTCCATCTAATCACCACCTTATTCTTTGTTTCGACAAGGGAGATGCTTCTCCTCTGATTATCAGTAAATTCAGTCTAATAATGTCCTCCTGCCTTCAGGCCAAAAGCTTGTGCCGGCAAAAAAAGAAGCCCCTTCCGGGCTTCCCCTAAAGCATATTACAAATGCTTCAAAATCTCCTGCTGCAGTTCCTCTTCATATTCAGCCGGCACTTCCTTCTTTTTGGACTGTTTTCCTTGACTGCCGGTGCCCACTCTTCCTTTGAGAGCCACTGACAGGATAAAGACCCCGGCAATAATGCCTACCACCGGCAGGATCCAGGCTGACAGGTAGAAACCGGATTTGGGAGGAGCGGCCAGAATTCTCTCCCCATACACACTTGTCCAGTAGGCAATTATTTCTTCCTTAGTCGCCCCTTCTTTCACCTGCTGCAAAATGCCTTCCTGCATCTCCACCGTAATGCCGGCAGGACACTCTTCCAGGGATTTGCCGCAGAAATCGGGAGCAACAAAGGCTTTCAGCATTTCATTGTACAAGGACCGCTGTTCGGCGGTGAGACCCAATTCATCGGCGGCCACCCCAACAGGAGCCATGAACATCAGCATTAAACATAAGGCTGTAATTAGGCATTTGATTTTGACCTTCAACCTAACTGCTCCTTTCTCAACCCCATCAGGCTTATCCTTCTGTAAATCCAATTATATGTTCCGGGACCCCCAAAGTCAATTGCAAAGGTCCTGTTACCCGGTTGCCCGCTGCAGCCTAAAAGAACCCGTACCTCCGGAAAAAACGGCTGAGCCACTTATAGGCTGCGTCCTCCGCCCCCGGTTCCGGCACCAGGGGAAATTCCGTATAGGAAGGCAGCCCGTCCTCCGCCGGGAAAGGATGGACCGCTACGGCAGCCACTACGGGTGGAATCCACTCTTCCTTTGGGGAATCAAGGGTTTCCCGGTACCAGATGGTATCCTGATAGTAGGTTTTATTTAAATGGATCTTGGGATTATTGCTGAAAGTGGCATCAAAAACCACAATCCGGGGTTCCGATTCAAAGGAAGAATAAAACTCAATGCTGATGTCCGGATTGTTTTTATGAATCCAGTGCATCTCCCCGGGAATTCTCCTGGGCACATATCCCACCTGTTCGGTACAAAAAACATTTTCCAGGGGAGGGTACTGCCGGTCGTAATGAAAAAGAACCCGTTCGCCTCGCGGGCTCCTCAACTCAACTGTTTCCCCGCTCTTAAGAATATAGTTTTCCGGAAACTTCCCGGTTCCTTCCATCGTTTCCACTTTGGTAAAGCCAAGCCGTTCCACCAGTAGTTTTAAAATGAGATAAGTGACCCAGATTTCATAAAGGGAGTTGATACTCCTAGTTTGCAACGAGTATCCTTCCCCTCCGGTGAGCACCACATGGGGTAGAACCAGCTTCTGGTGCCGGTAAATATTGTACGCTTTAAAAAGGGCCCGGTAGGCAAAGCTCTGCCATAGCTTCGGGTTGTCACGGAGACGGCCCGGTTTGACCCCCAGATGCTGCAGCAAGTGAATCCGCTCCTGAATCTCCGCGGCAATTCTGAGGCAGCGCCCCAAAGCATATTGCAGGCGTTCTTTTTTGTAATCCAAAAAAAGAGCCAACCCCCCAAAATAGACTTTCTGCTCCTCCAACCGGGACAATTCCAGCTTAATCAGTTCCTCAACTTCTTCCGTCTCGGACAGCATCTCTTTCAAAACAAGCAATGCGGCACGATTGGGCACCGTATCGAAATTAAGAGCCGGCGCCTGGGAAGGCACCCTGGCAGGCAGCCAACCGACCGGGGAACTTCCCAGAGAAGGAACCCCTTGAATATTACGCAACCTTTCCCCCTTACGATAAGCCTCATGCAGTTTTTCCACCGTCAGGGGATAAGCTTTTCCTACGGAGATCATAGCATCGGTCCCCGTTCGGACCAATACGGAATCCAACTGCTCCGCCCTTAAACGGAAGAAAGGCATGGCCCCAAGGTAGAAATGGTTTAACAGCAAAAACTTTTCCAGGCGGGTCCCTTCAACGATGCCCCTTACATCCTGGGTAAAGGAAAAAGTCTCCCTGGCCAACCCGAAAATATCCAGGATGGTGGAATTGGCCTGCTCAAACATTTCCCGCATAAACAAGACTTTTTCCTGTACCTCAGGGCTGGGCACAAACCACACCACGGAAGTGTAGCCGAAGACGGGTTTGCCGTAATAACAGACATCAACGGCACAGCGGCCTAACAACCGTTGGCCGGCAAGCTGGTAAGTGGCTTCCTCCCTGGAAACCAGGATCTGTTCCTCCGTATTCTCCCATAATCTCACTTCAAAACCGGGTAAGGATTCATCGGCTCCCACCATAACGGAGATCTGGGAACGATCATACTTACCGCGCAGCAGCTTTACTTTGAACTGCAAACGACTGGTTTCAATGATAATTCTTTTTTGATCCTCTTCCGGATCAAAACTCAGTTCCTGGTCATTGACCCACACCCGGAAATCAAGTTCATTGTTGCCCAATGGCAAACTCCTCCCGCTCTGCCCGGGCAATCAAATTTTCGATCCGGTGCAGTGACTTTTCAAAAATGAGGGAATCCGGATCGTAAGGATTGGCCCGATCCTTAAAGTATGTGGCTAAAGCCTGGAACATGGCCCCGGTGCGGTAATCGGAAAGTTTAACCAAAATCTTGTTTTCCACCTGGATATCCAGACCTTCATAGACAGAATTGATCACTCCTACCGACAAGCCGGTGTCGATCCACTTGATAATTTCCCAAGCAGTCCGGTAACCGAAAGGTTGCCCGAACTCCGACAGCTTGGAGTTGAGATCCCGGAGCTCCGGGATCACCAGTTTCTGCATCAGCTCCGTATAACGGAGTTCTTTGCTCCGGTTGGCAATCACCCTACCCATTCCCTCAATATTGATTTCATTTAGGGAAAAATAACTGGCCCGGTCAAGTACCTTGGGACTGAAGAGGAAGGTAGTTTCATCAATATTGACCGTACCCACGATTTTCAAATTAGGCGGAATGTGCAGTAAACGGGGATGATCTCCCTTATGCTCATCGTACAGGCGAATAACCCGTTTCTTTTCATCCACCAACTGCATTTTAGACAAAAAGTCACTGAAATAATGTTCCGCCCTGGCCAGATTCATTTCATCCAACAATAAAAGATAGGGTTTCGGTTCCCTTTGCTCCTCCCGGGCCCTTTGATACTCATCATTGGCACGGAGAATAAATTCCGTAGCCACCGTGGGCACGAAATCCCCCTCAAAAGGATTGTAAACCCCCAGGAGATGACTGGGACTGGTCCAATCAGGTCTGACGGAAATAATCTCCAGTTCCGAACCTAAACCCATGGCGTAGAACTGCACGAAGCTGGTTTTCCCGCCGCCGGAAATCCCGGACAGGATCAAAAAGGGATTGACCAGCAGGCTGTTATGAACAGCGGCAACCAAATTGCGATCATAATAATACCCATGCTGTTCACTGATGGCGATGACCCGGTCCACCACCTGATCAAAAGCTGCTTTTTGTTCAGGAACAACCAACTGGAAGTCCTCCGGAACCGCCGCTTCGCCCACCTGCTTTTTGGTTATTGTTGCCGCAGTTTCCACACCGGTCTTTAAATCAATTAGAGCCGGTTCAGCAGTTTCGACGGCAGCCGCTGCCGTATCAGTCAAGGCCTCCAGCACATGCTCCAGGCTGTCACTCTCATACTCCCGGCTGTTCAGGGTGCGCAAAGTCTCTAACATGATCTCCAGGGATGAGGCAACTTTGTTCCGGTAGACATAGCGACACCAACCCAGTTCGCCCCAGGAGCCGTTCCATAAAAAATCATTCTCCAGCACATCCATGGGTAAACGGATAACATCCTTCGGAATAATATGTATTTCTTTTTTGTGACCCAAATTCAGTGTCTCAATGGATTTTACCGTATAGGCCCCGATCAGGTAGTACTGGTAAGCATTTCTACCCTTGGAAAAAAAGAAAATAATTGGGCTCTTGCCCTCCTTGAGGAGCCCAATTTGTTGTTCGAAGGGATTGGGAACATCATCCTTGATTACCTTGACCAGCATGGGATTCTCCGGGTGAAAAAGGTCCTTCTCGCCGCAACCGGGTATTCCTTTCCGGCAGTAGTTATTCCGGAAAAACTCGGAAGTACCGCAGTCATGGACATGGGGTTTGGCACAGATAGTACCGTCATAATTGCTTTTATGACGGCTCATCTTCACCAGCAAGGCCCCTTCATCGGTGATATTAAGATCATTCTTCATATACTTCTCTCCCACTGTGTTAATGAATTAACACTTTCTACATTCCTTGGCCAAATTCCTTTGGGACCGGCTTCTTTCAGCCCAGGTTGTTCAGGAAGCCTGGTATTCCTCTCCCTGTTTGCTGACCAGGCCGTTTTTTTCCAACGAGATCAGGTGCTTGGCGATCATCAGCTCTTCAAAACGCCGGTAAACTTCCACCGGCTCCGGGTGTTTCCGGTAAATGAGCTTGGCATCCACGATCTCCTCCAAGGTCTTCGGCTCCTTCAGGAAATCCAATAATAATTCATCTCGCTTCTCCAAAACCTCCAAATACTTGTTAAAGCGCTCCTCGATACCTTCGGTTACCGGTTCCAAATGGCCGGTCAACACCAACCTGGGCTTCAAGTCCCTCACTTTGATAATGGAACGGCGAAAATCCTCCAGATCCGCCTCCGGATTGCCATACCAGGGCCCGAATGAGGTCAAGTCAATATCTCCGGCAAAAAGAATCTCCTCTTCATCATGGAATAAAGCTAAATGGCCGGGAGTATGCCCTGGGGTATGGAGCACCCTAAGCTTAGTCGCCCCAAAATCCAACAGTTCCCCATCCCGCAGCACACCCTCTGCTTCACAACAGGGTACGCCGTCACGGTAGAACTTCTCTCCCAGTTCAAACAAGCCGGTGGCCGCCAGGAATTGTTCCCTGGTTTCCAGTGCTCGGGCATCCCATTCGTGAGTCAGGATCCTGGTTTCAGGAAAGAAACTGTTTCCCCGGGAATGGTCAATATGAAAATGAGTGTTGATCACTAAATCCGGAGGGCATTCCCTCGCCACTTGCTCCAGATCGGCTACATCAGCTCCTGTATCAATGACGGCAGTGACCTCATCCCGGACCAGCAAACTGTTGGCATAAGGAAATCGTCCTCCATTGCTGCCCTGCAATAAAAAAAGATGCGGATTGATTCTGACAAACATGGTAGCCTCCCATTTTGTGCGACAATTCTGTTTTTTAGTGAAAAATATATTAAAAAGCGGCCTGAGTTTACTCAGCCCGCCTTAAATTTAGGCCTGCACTACTTCCTTAATCTCAGGGATTTCTGATTTCAGCACCCGTTCAATACCTTGCTTCAACGTCATGGTGGCCATGGGACAACCGCCACAGGCTCCCGTCAGACGCACTTTCACGACTCCATCTTCCACGGAAATCAGTTCCACGTCACCACCGTCAGCTTGCAGACGGGGGCGAATCATCTCCAGCACACTTTGCACCTTCTCTTTCATCTTGTCACCCCTTTCAGGTAGATTATACCATGGTCATAAAGACTCATGCCATCCGCCAGACTCATTTACTAGGTTTGCCTTCTTCCCTGAACTTATGCAATCCTTCCCTCCAGCACTTGCTTTCCCAAAGAGACAGCCACTGCCGCCAGACCGGCGGAGCCTAGAGCGGTCCACCCACCCAGGATGCCGATACAGTCAGTCCCTTCCATAATGGGAGCGGCAAAACTGGCGATTTGATGATAGCAGCTGTAATAATGCTCGGCGCCCCGTACAAAAAAGGTTTCCTGCTCTTTTAAGGCAAGACTGACGGCCATGGTGCCCAGGATTTCTTCCTGAAACACCATGCCTGGTTCCAATAAACCGCTGACGAGGAACCGGTGATTTCCCTGCCATTCCACCAGGCTACCCCGGGAATCCACCAGGGCCAGCAACAACTCCTCCCCGCTTAAATAAGGAAGCAGGGAAGGAAAGGTTTGTTGAAAAGCCCTGCCCAGAGCAAGAGCCCTATCTTCCAACTCCTCCGGACCTACCGGTAATTGACTTGGCAGCAACTGCACCGGCAACTGGCTTCTTTTCTTGCACCGAAACCAGGAACGGGCCACGGGAGCCGGCACATAGGGTACCAATTCTCCCATGCTGACAAACCGCTGCCAGGCCTGTAAAGTCTTCCCCGTATCGAAAGGCTGACTCATTTTATACTCCTGAAAGCTTACTGTACAGTTCTTCGACCAGACGGGCTTTTTTCCTGCCTCTCGACAGAAAAAGAAATGCGACAGGTGCAAAAACCTGTCGCTGGTACTCTGGCTCTTAATAACCCATCATGTCAGGAGCGGGAGGAGCCGCCGGTTTTTTCTCAGGGATTTCCGCTACCAGGGACTCAGTGGTCAGCAACATGGAAGCGATGCTGACGGCATTTTGCAAGGCACTAACCGTAACCTTAGTGGGATCGACGATCCCGGCTTTAATCATATCTTCATAAACTTCAGTAGCAGCGTTAAAGCCGACACCTTTCTCCGCTTCCTTCACTTTGCCCACGACAACGGAACCTTCAAAGCCGGCGTTCTCTGCAATCTGACGAAGCGGCTCTTCCAGGGCCCGGCGGATGATCTGGACACCGACCGCCTCGTCACCATTCGCTTCTACCTTATCCAAGGCAGGAATAGCGTTAATCAAGGCTACACCGCCGCCGGGAACAATACCTTCCTCTACGG
>JAAZDD010000086.1 GCA_012512955.1 Clostridia bacterium | reverse complement strand
GTAATATTCCCGCTCTCGCAGTCCCCGCCCGTACCGGGCAAAATACTGAAAAGGACAGGCAGCGAAAGATTCCAGGCGGGATCCGCTGCCTTGCAACCGGTCCCCGGTAAAAGTCCGGGCCAGGGAGGATATCAAGGGTTCGGACCGGTTTTCGTAAAACAGGGCCGACAAAACCCTTTTCAGGTGGGGATGCAACTCCCGGTCCCGGATTAAATAGCGGTAGACTTCCAGCCAAAAAGGATCCGGTTCCTCTTCCCCGCCTGTTTCCCGCAGCTGTTCCGCCAGGTACCCGACGGCTTTATGCTTCCTGGCCAGGTAAGCCAGGGGTGGCAAAGAATCCCGGCCCGGTTTGCCGGACAAGTACCGGACCGGCAACTGGGGGAACAGGTCTTTCAGCCGTTGGATGAGAGAGGAGGGTACCAGCTCCCTTCCCGCCTCATCAGCTTCCGGCCAACTGACCCACAGGTACCGGGACGCCCTGGTAAAAGCAATGTAAGACAGGTATTGCTCATGATAGAGGCGCACCTTGCTGGTGGGTGCCAGCTCCAAATGGTGCCGGGCCAGTTCTTCCCGCTCCCGGTCCCCCAACATTTCATCTTCCCTGACGAAAGCGGGAAAAACCCCTTCGTTGAGGCCCAGGAGGAAAACCCCTTTTAAATCTGGCTGCCTGGATCGTTCCACAGAGCCTACCAGGACCTGGTCCAGGGCCGGGGGAATGAGCCCCAGCTTAAGATGCTGGAGGCCTGCCTCCACTACTTTGGCATATTCACTTAAACTCATCTCCTGGGGTCCCAGGGCAGTCACCAGCTGGTCCAGCAGGGATACCACCCCGTCCCATAACTGTTTATGCTCCAAAGCCCGGTCCAGGCCGCCTGCTTGTTCCGCTTCCCGGCACCACCGTTCCAGGGAACGGGGAACCTGGAGATCCTGCAGCAGGGAAAAGAGATGCCCGGTAAGCTCCCGCACCGGCAAGGGCGCTCCTTTCTGCACCCGCCGGTAAAATTCCCGCAGGGCCGCCACGGCCTGATCCCGGACGGCAGACAGGTCCCCTGCCGCCTCATCGAAGGACCAAGGCTCCTCAAGCAGCCATTGTTTACCCCTGATGCCGTATTTCAGCACATAGTTTTCCAGCCGGTCCACTGCTCCCCGGCTGACTGGGACCAAATCCGTTTTCAGGTAACGGAACAACGGTTCATAACTCCAATAGGTATTTACCGTTTCCAAAGCAGAAGTGATCAGTTCCACCAAGGGATGATGGGTAACCGGTCTTTTGGCATCCAGGAAAAAGGGAATCCCGTACTCCTGGAAAACGGTGGCCACCAACTCCTGGTAGCTTTCCAGGTCCCGCAAAACGACGGCCATTTCCCGGTAGCGCCAGTTTTCCTCCCGGGCCAGGCGCAGTATTTCCCTGGCCACCCCTTCCACTTCCACCCGCCGGTTGGCGGCTCTGACCAGCCGGATATCTTCCGGTTCACCGGCATAAACCTCTAGATGCCTATCGTAATTTCTTTCCAAAAAGCCCAGGGCGGGGTTGGCAAAGCGCCTGGCTCTTTCCGGTTGGGCCAGTATTTTGGGCGGCTCCACTGTAACTCCCAAGTTTTCCGCCAGTTGATGCAGTTTTACATAGGTAGACTGGGTGGGATGAAACAAATCCATTTCCGTTACCGGCTGGTCTAACCTCAGGTGATCCAGGCAGAGGGTCACATTCACTTGGCGGCAATGGACCATCAAGCTGCCCAGAACTTCCAGTTCCTGAGGGGTGAACCCGGCAAAGGAATCCACCCACACCCGGGCCTCCTTGAGGGAAGGGGCCTGGCCGATGCGCTGGGCCAGCAGGTTGAGGTAATCATCGGGATCCGTGCTGAGGCCGGCCAGGGCCCCTTCGTACTCCCGGAATAACAGCTCCAGATCTTGGATCTTTTGGCATAGGACCCCATCGGGCCTGTCCTTGGCCTGCAGCTCCTCCCTTTGCCGGGCCAGCATTTCCGGAGTAATATTGTAGTTTTTGAATTCCTTGAAGGTGGCGGCCAGCTTGGCCACAAAACCCTGTTCCCGCACCATCTGCTTGTAGACGGTGAGGGATTCTGCTGCCTTGAGCAGGATGGAGCGAAGGGTCATCATTTTTCCCAGCTCATCCAGGTACTGCCGGTTGGTCCCCCCCGCTTCCTGAAAGACCAGCCAACCCAACCTCCGGAAACTCAGCACTTGCGCTCGCATGACCCCATAAGTTCCCTCGTGTCCGGTCAAAGCTTTTTCCATCTGAAAGCTGGCTTGTTCCGGAACCAGCAGGATCAAAGGGGGTCCTTCCGCCGGATCCAGCAATAACTGCCTCCGGATTTCCTCCAAACAAGCAAAAGTTTTACCGGTCCCTGCCCTGCCCAGAATAAAACGTAAACCCAATCCCCATCACCCTTTCACTACAGTTACCGGAGTACCCCACCCGGTGAGTTCTTCCCGGTGGGATAGAAAGAAGATTTGTCTTTCTTCAGCCAATTGCTGTAACAGTCTCCTGGCTTCCTCTAAACGATCCTCATCATAGTTAAGAAAAGGATCATCAAAAATGAAGGGCAGGTTGATTTCTTCCGCCAATAAGTCCCCAATGGCCAAACGGAGGGCCAGGAACAGCTGGTCTTTGGTGCCCTGGCTGAATTGACCGGCCAACCGCAGGCTGCCCCGGTCCCAAACCTTAACGGAAAAATCTTCATCCACCATTACTTCCCGTTCTGAGCCGGTCATCCGGCGAAAATATCGGGTGGCTTGCATTGCCAATCGCTCCCGGTAGGAAGCGTTGTAGTCATTGATCGCCGCCTGGAGCTCCCTGTAAGCAATTCCTAAGGCCTTCACTTCAAATTCCAGTGCTTTTAGCTGCCGTCTCAACTCCGCCAGTTCCAGTTCCCCCTGGGCCAGATTCAAGGGCTCCTTCCCTTCCAGGGCGGCTTGTTTTCTCCCCAGCTCCCTTTCCTGTTCCTTCAATGCTTCTTCCCTGGCTTCCAGTTCCTCCACTTCCCCGGCCAGTTGCCTGTATTCAACTTCCAACCTCTGACCGTCCTGGAGGTGCACAAAGGAAGGCAACCCGGGATGTTTCCTGGTTAGCTCCTCCAACCGGCTCAGGCAGAAATTCACCTGATTATCCAGGTGGAGGAGCCTTTCGGCCAGTTCCTCCGCTGTCTCTGCCTGCAGCCCACCCAAAAGGCCTGCCTTCTTTTCTTCCAGCAGACTCAGGGATTGCTGCTTTTCCTGGAAGGTTTGCCACAGGGTTTTCGTAGCCCTTGTATCCCCCTGGCCTAATGCCAGGTAGGCGGCGTAGGCGTTTTTTAACTCCTCCGCCTGTTCGACCAGATTGTCTCTCTTGGCCCCTGCATCCCTAATCTGACTCTCCAACTGTTTCTTCGTTTCCTCCAGACCTCGCCAGGCTTCCCGCAATTCCTGATACCTGCCTGCCGCTGCCTCAACTTCAGCTTCAGGGGTTTCCGGCCCGTAAGGGGCTACTTGTTCCTGAAGGACAGCCAATTGTTCCTCATACCGTTCCTTTTTCGCCCGGCCTTCCCGGTCCGGGTCTTTCAGTTCATCCTCTTTCCGGAGCAAGGCGGACAATTCATCCTGCCACTTTTCCCATTCACCGCAACCGGTTAAAGCGGCCTGCCACCAGACCTCGTCCAGGGTCAGCAGCCATTGGATAACCGCCCTTAAAGAGGGCAGGGACTGCCCCTGTAGCTCCCCTAAAGTACGTAACTGCTGCCAGAGGCGAGGCCATTGGTCACAGGGGAGCTCCAAAGAAGCCACCTGAAACTCCTCCCGCAGCAATTGTTTCCGTTGCTCCTCCAACTGCTGTTGTCTCCGGGTGCATTCCAGGAAATGGGCATAAGCCCGGGGCAATTCTTCCCCGAAAGCGGCTTCCTGGTGCGCCAGTTCCCGGTGAAATTCCGCCAAACGCTCCTTGGCTTGCTTAACTCCTTCTTCCAAACCGGGTAAATCAAACTGCCGGAGTCTTTCTCTTTCTTCCTCCAGTTTTTGTGCCTCTCCCCGGCGCCGCCGGAACTTGTCCAAAAGAAGTCGCAAATCAACTTCATTCAGCTCCTTCAGGGAAGGAGCCCACCGGGCTTCCCTTTCCGCCAAGCGGGTCTCCAACTCCTGCAGACGTCGTACCGCTTCTTTTTCGGGACCGGTGCCCGGGAGAAACCTGCCCAAAACCAACCCCAGGACCAGTCCCAGGAACAGGCCGGCAAGCAGTCCCACCACCTCTCCTGCCAGCCAACCTATTATCCCGGCGGCTGCCGCCAGGCCCCCCGGTACCAGGAACGCCTTCCTTTGGTCAGGTTTATGGGGTGAAGCCTGAACTTTCCGCCGGGCTTCCTTCATCTCTTCCAGGAGCTCCAGCTTTTCCTGCAGCTCGTCCTCATCCACGCCTGCCAAATCCTCATATTCCTGTTCAAAAGCCCTTTCCTGCCGGGCAAAACGGTCATACTCTCCCTGGGCTTCCCGGAGGAGCCGCTCTTTCTCCCTTAATCCGGTTTCCAGGGCCAGTTTTCGCACCTGGTACTGGGCCAGGGCCTCCTTTTGGGAGGGAACCAAGTCCTGGAAACAGGCATAATCCCCCCTGAGCTTTTCCTGAATCACCGTCAATTCACTGCCACAATCCTCCCACTGCCGCCAAAAGCGCAGGAGCCGCTCAACCCTTGTCTGCAGTTCCCGCAGTTCCCCCAAGGGATCATCTCCTAACCGTCCCCAGTCGGGCAGACGGGTTAACTGCTGCCGGGCCTCATCCTTTTTAACTGCCAGATCCTTCAAATCCGCACATAATTGTCGGTATTCCCGGTGCAGTCTTTGATACTCCCGGAAATCAGCCGGCAGGCGGGGATTACGCTCAAAAGCCTGCAACTCAGCCAAAGCCCCTTTGATCTCTTCCCCTTCCCGGTCTTTGGCTGCCAGCAGATCCCTTAAACCCCTGAGCTGTTCAGCCAAATTCTCCGTTTCCTGCTCCAGGTCGAGGAGCAGCTCCAGATCTTCCGGCCACCTCTCCGGCACCGTCAACCACAGGGCAAAATCCCGGTCAATCTCCTGCCGGAGGGAGTTCAGCTCCCCCTCCAAAGCCTGGAGCTGTACCTGGGCATTCCGCAGTTCCCGCTGCTTGGAGAGCAGGTCCTGGTAGCGATCCAATTGCTGCCGCCCTTCTCCCCAGGCTTCCTTCAACTGTCTTTTGCCCTGCAGTTCCTTCTTCAATTGGGCATATTCTTCTTCCAGCCGGACCCTGGCCTGCAAGGTGGCCTGGAGTTCTTCCGCCACTCCTTTCCCCGCCGCCAGCCGGTCTTCCAACTCCTCGATCTGCCGTTCCAGCCGTTCCAGTTCCCGGTCCTTATTATTATCCCGCTTAAAACCGTGCTTCTTTAAGTAACGGGTTAAAGCAGCCGCTTCGTTTTTCAACCAATCCAGGGCAGCCCCGAAATGGTTGCCGGAGCCGGACAACAAGGTCTGGACATGCTCCGACAATTGTTCTCCCAGGGGCAGGGGCTGCTCCACACAAAAAGTGTCCGTAAACACTTCACCCCTGGTCATCCCAAACAAGGTTTGCAAATGCTCCCCATAGGCGCCGGAATCCGTATGGGCCCGGGGATTGTGGGTCCCCGAAAAGACTTCCCGCCATTCTTCCTTTTCCCGGCGGCTGAGGGTGACCTGGTGACTGGCAAACTGCCGTTTGATCCGGTAGGGAACCCCGTCCACGGTAAAGGTCACTTCGCCGGCAAAGGAATCCGCTTCCTCCCAGGAGCGAAAACGAGCGGTACCGAAGCTGCTCTCATCACTGAGATTGGGCAGTCCGAAAATAACCGCCCGCAAACCGGCCACCAGGGTAGACTTGCCGGATTCATTGGGGGCGGCCAGGATATTGAGCCCCCCTGCCAGTTCTACCCGGACTCCCTCCCGGTAGATGCCAAATCCTTTCAGGCTGATGGTTTTCCACTGGACATCAGGCATCCTGCTTGCCTCCTCTCAAAGCCAGGATTCCTTGGGTTAAGGCCCGGTTCAACAGTTTTCTTTCCTCTTCGGAACCGGCTTCAGCCAGCCTGTCTTTCATCCTGGACAAAAAGAAACCGGTAATTGTTTTCTCCCGGGACAAATGCTCCAGCTGTTCTTCCGACAGGTAATAGGCATTGTTCGCTATTTCCAGGTAACGAAAGGAGTCCCGGCAGCGTTTCCTGAGCCACTCCGGGTCCAGGGGGAAACCGGCAATCCCCCTAAGCTCAATTTGCACCATTGCTTCCCGGCTCCCCTGGCTCTTCACCAGGTCCGCCAACTGGGCCGGATGGGAAATATCACTTACATCCACAACCCTTTGTTCAAAAACAGGCACCGGTACCGGCACCTGCTCCAGCCTGATGTCTTGCTCTGGCTGCCATTCCCCCACCAGCAGCCGGCCCACTCCCCGGTCATGAAAACCCTTGCCGGCATTCATCCCCGGATAGACACCAAGCCCCGGGCCCATCCTGTAGGTCTGGTGGAGATGAAAATGTCCCAGGGCTATATAATGATAGCCGACCCCGGCCAGGGCATCCGGGTCCAAAGGGAGGCTTCGGTCCCCGGCGTCCCAGTTATAGGAGCCGTGAAACACCGCCAGGGGAAAACCTTCCCCCTCAACCCGGGGGAAATCACGGATGGGGGGCCGGGCGCGGGTCAGACCGCCGGTGTAGGCCAAACTGTAGACAAAGACCTTTTGGCCCCGGATCTCCGGCTGGGCCACCAGATCCGGCATGGGGTTGGTCACCAGGATCCCCGGCCACCGCTCCTGCTCCTGCCGGTAAACACTGTCCCGGTAAGTGATTTCATCGTGGTTTCCCGGAACGGTGATCACCTCTTTGCCTGCCTGGACACACCTGCCCAATTCCCTGATTACCAGTTCCGTCAACTCCTGTTCCGGGGCATGGGTTTCAAAGAGATCCCCGGCAATAATGATCAGATCAATCCGGTGCTCCGGTACCAGGGCATAGTCCACCGCTTCTTTCAGCACCCGGTCCCTTTCCGCCTGTACTTTTCTTGCCTCAGTCTCCTCCATAAAGCGGGGCCGCCACCCCAGATGGAGATCCGACAGGTGTAAGAAACGAATCACCCGGTTTCCCCTCCCCTCTTATCCCGTAAATACGTATCTTTCCAATTGGCGGATATAGGGCCAGTCTTCCGTCCCCTGCTCCGCCTTGACCCGCAGGAATTTATCCACCTCGGCATCCAGGTAATCGGCCTGGTGCAAAATAGCCGCCTCCACGAATTTAGGACGCTTGGGGGACTGCCACTCGTATTTACCGTGATGACTGACGATCATGTGGAGGAGTTTCAACTGTAGCCCTTCGGGAAAATCGGGAACGGTTTTGATCTTGTCCCGGACGATCCCGGTGCCGATGACGATATGGCCCAAGAGCCTGCCGGCATCGGTGTAATCAATGACATAATCATACCGGAATTCATATATTTTACCGATATCGTGGCATAAAGCACCGGTTAGCAGTAAATCTGAATCCACCCCGGGATAAGTGGCAGCAATCCTTTGCGCCAATTCCATCACATTCAGGGTATGTTCCAAAAGCCCTCCCAGGTAAGCCTGGTGGTGGGCCTTGGCCGCCGGCGCCCGTCTCAATCCCTTGACCAGTTCCCCGTCCGCCAACAGGGCCTGGATCAAAGCTTGCAAGTGGGGATTCTGGACACGCCGGATTTTCCCTTGGAGTTCTTCCCACATTTCCCCTTCCTCCCTGGGGGAGGTAGGCAGGAAATGGACCAGATCTTTTTCTTTAATGTTTATTTTCTTGACGGTCTCCAGGGTGAGCTGTAACTTCTGGTTATAAGTGGTGACCGTTCCTTTAACCAGCACGAAATCATGGAGCTGGAAACCGGATGCCTGCTCCTCCGCTTTATCCCATACTTTGGCCTCTATTTCCCCTGTTTTATCACCCAATAAAAGGGACAGGAACTTGCCCGGTTTTTCCTTAAAAGGAACCAGTTCCTTCCTTTTTACCTGAAAAACATTATAGACCGGTTCGTTGGCTACCAACTCAGATATGAAAACCTTTGCCATTTCTTAACCTCCTTCAGGCGGGAAAACACCTTCCCTGCAGAACATAGGTTCGCCCAAGGACAAAGGAATTCCTGCCGGGAAATTGAAAAAACTTCCGGCAATCCCCTCCGGCCGGGGCAAATAGATGTCCCGGCTGAGCACGCAGATTTTGCGGGCGATGTGTTGTGGCAGATAGGGAGCAGGGGTGTTGAATATATCGACCCCTGCGACCTGT
>JAAZDD010000085.1 GCA_012512955.1 Clostridia bacterium | reverse complement strand
CGCCATAAAAACCCCGGCATAACTGTAGAAGCCGCTGGAAGCACCGGTGGCCAAAGCAACGGGCACCGTTATATCCAGAAAAATACTGCCTACTAAAGCTCCCAGCATCCCTCCCAATAAGACGCCGAGGGGAATTAAACCAATTAGCCAACCCATCCCCATTAATTGTCGCCAAATGTGAGACTGCCGGGCCAGATCCATGCCCACGGCAAAAAGAAACAGGCAGAGAGCCGCCGTAGTCACCTGGCCCAACAAGGGTAAATGCAGGGGTTTCAAGAGAAAATAGCCGGTGACTACCCCTAGTAAGAGCAGTCCTCCAATCCAAAGGGCCAGTTGAAAAGGATTCTCCTCATTGGAGCCGGCCACTTCCCTTCCGGCCTGAAGCCTTTTTAACCAACGTCGTTCCAGGAGCCAGACTACAAGCACACTTCCCCCTATACTTAATAAGGTAAGCAAAAAGGCCTGCAGACCTAAACTACCCAGATTAGCCAAAACCTCCGGATCGGCCCCTATTTGAGCCCCCAAAGACATAATCAATAGCGCCAATGAGGCAAAAATTAGCCCATTGAGGCGGTTCATCCATTCATCAGACAATCGCAGCAAGTATCCCGCGATCAGTCCTGCTAATAATGCCACCAATAATTCCACAGATAAATGCCTCCCTGATGTTCACCAATTGAACTTTACTCAACGATTGTAATACATGAGAAAGGCCGCAATCAGCGGCCTTGGCTCCCCTTGCAGTATTAAGAACGGGGCATCTCACCTAAAGTCAGATTCAAATCATGGGCCTGTCCTTTCCGCACTACCCGGATGACGATTTGGTCCCCGGGCTTGTATTTTTTCAATACACCCTGCAAATCTGCCGCCGTCTTAATGTTTTGATCCTCAATCCGAATGATGATATCTTCTACCTGCATGCCTGCCTTCTCTGCAGGACCTCCCGGTACAATACCGCCAACCCAGATACCCTCGGGCAGATCATACCACTGAGCCAACTGTTCTGAAACTACCTGGTAATTATAGATACCGATAAAAGGCCTGCTGACATAACCCTTGTCCAACAATTGCCGGATGATGGGTTTGGCATCATTAATGGGAATGGCAAAGCCCATCCCTTCCACATCAGCCCGGCCTACTTTAACACTGTTAATACCGATAACTTCTCCCCGGCTGTTTACCAGCGCTCCCCCACTGTTACCGGGGTTAATGGCCGCATCGGTCTGGATCACATTCAGGTTAATCTCCTGACCGGTGGCGCCGGCAACACTGATTTGCCGGTTTAGGGCACTGATTACACCGGCGGTCACGGACCGGTCAAAAGAAGTTCCCAACGGACTGCCGATGGCTACCGCCAGTTCTCCTACCCGCAGCTGATCGGAATCGCCAAAGACTGCTTCCGGCAAATTATCCGCTCTAATTTGAATAACTGCCAAGTCTGTTTGTTCATCGCCTCCTACCAAGCGGCCTTCGTATTCATGCTCACCCTGCACAATCACTTCCAGCCGGTCAGCGCCGGCCACCACATGGTAGTTGGTAACAATGTAGCCGTTTTTGCTGTCAAAAATCACCCCGGATCCGGAAGATGGTTGCAACTGCCGGAAGAAACCGGTATGCTGGTAATTGACAATACTCACCACTGCCGGGCTGACCCGCTCCGCAATGGCAACCACCGGATTTTCCGTCAAAGTGTATTCAGGCAGAGGGGCTTGTTTCTGCTGTTCAATCCCCGGCTCCTGGCCGAGATCTTGTTGACCTAGGATAGCCGGGCCAAGAAATAAGGCGACGATACCGCCCAACAGGGCGCTGATCAGCATCAGCACGAAAATGCCGAAATAGCCAGGCCGCCTACTGTAATCGTGTTCAAAATAGCTCATAATATTTCCTCCCTACTTTAGGATTCAACGCGTTTTATCTCGGCCCCCAGTGCCTGCCATTTTTCTTGAAAGCCTTCATAACCCCGGTCGATATGCTCGATGCCGCAGATTTCCGATTCACCTTCAGCCACCAAAGCGGCCAGGATCAGGGCCGCACCTGCCCTTAAATCCGTGGCTTTCGTCTGGGCTCCATAGAGCCGGTCTACTCCCACAATGACGGCCGCTTGTCCTTCCACCCGGATCAGGGCACCCATCCGTTTTAGCTCCGCAGCCACCCGGAAACGGTTTTCGTATATATTCTCCACAATCAGGCTGGTGCCTTTGGCCCTGGTCAACAGGGCCAACATGGGAGACTGCAAATCAGTAGGAAAACCGGGATAAGGCATCGTCTTTATATCTGTAGGAGAATATTCTTCCTGTCCTTCTACTTCCAAAGCGTCTTCTTCCTGGACCAGGCGGACACCTACTTCTTTCAGCTTTGCGATTAAAGGCACTAAGTGCATGGGGATTACATTTTCCAATCTGACTTTGCCACCGGTGATGGCAGCCCCAATGGCAAATGTCCCTGCTTCAATCCGGTCCGGAATAACACTGTAATTAACCGGACGAAGTTCCTTTACTCCTTTGATACGAATTAAGTCTGTACCTGCGCCCCGGATCTGGGCGCCCATGGCGTTAAGAAAATTGGCCAAGTCTACGATTTCCGGCTCTTTAGCGGCATTTTCCAGCACAGTCTGACCGGAAGCAAAAACAGCCGCCATCATCAAGTTCTCAGTGGCTCCAACACTGGGAAAGTCCAAGTAAATCTTTTCCCCCTGGAGTTTACCCTTCGCTTTAATCAACCCGTGTTCTACGGTAACCTCTGACCCCATGGCTTTAAGCCCTTTGATATGCAAATCCATCGGACGTGAACCGATTAAACAGCCGCCGGGCATGGCGATTTCCGCCCTGCCCAGTTTACCTGCCAAAGGGCCTAACAGCAGATTGGAAGCCCTGAGCTGTTTGGCCAAAGGATATGCGGTACTACAGCCAATATTCGACTCCACTTTAATGGAAAGCCGGCGGTCATCCAGCCAGGTAACCACGGCCCCCAAACTTTCCAAAATCCGTCCCATACACCTGACATCGGCGATGTCGGGGACGTTTTCCAAAATGGTTTCCCCTTCCGCCATCAAAGAAGCAGCCATAATAGGCAGCGCAGCATTCTTGGCACCGCTGATGCGTACCGTTCCCGCTAACTGCTTGCCCCCGCGAACTACATATTTTGCCACTGATTTTACCCCCTATACGGGTCGTTAAACAGTATAATTCTTGTTTTTGACCTCGTATTCCTGCTTGCCAATCCCCTTTCCCTCGTCTCTATATATTACCATAATTTAGTTATTTTTATGAAAGAGATTTAACGGAAGAATTAAGAATAATAATAACGGGAAACATGGCAGGAGATTAATGTTCAGCCCATAAATATAGTAAGTATGAAACACTCCTAGCATAGACAGGGGGACAGGTCCGGTGAGTGAAGGGTTACTGGTGGCCAATAATTTGAGCAAATTTTATCAAATGGGTGAAGTAACAGTTAAAGCTTTAAAAGAAGCCAGTTTCCGGCTGGAGGAGGGAGAACTGGTGGTGGTCCTGGGACCCAGCGGTTCCGGCAAGAGTACCTTGCTCAACATCATTGGGGGCATGGACCGGCCCACCGGCGGTGAACTGTTCTACCGGGGGAAATCCCTGCACCGGGCCGGCGCCAAAGAATTAACTGTCTATCGTCGTCACCATATCGGGTTTGTTTTCCAATTCTATAACTTAATGCCTAATTTGACCGCTCTGGAAAATATCCAGTTGTCAGTACAAATCGCCTCCGATCCTCTCTCCCCTACGGAACTGCTGGCCAAAGTAGGCCTGGCAGACCGGGCGGATCATTTCCCATCCCAGTTGTCCGGCGGAGAACAGCAGCGAGTAGCTCTGGCCCGGGCCTTGGCCAAAAACCCCAGGATCCTGCTCTGTGATGAGCCCACCGGTGCCTTGGATTACGGCACCAGCATCCAGGTACTGCAACTCTTAAAAGAGACCTGTGAGACCTACGGCAAAACCGTAGTCATCATTACTCATAATACCGCCATTGCCCAGATGGCTCACCGCATATTTTATCTTAAAGACGGAATACTGGAAAGAATTGAGGAGAACCAAACTCCTCTGCCCCCGGAGAAGGTGACTTGGTAATGCTCTGGAGGAAAATGCTGAGGGACATATTGGAAAATAAAGGGGCTTACCTGGCTTGTTTGGTCATTATCGCCATGGGCGTGATGATCTTTACCTCTTTTGCTTCTATTGTCCAAAGTCTTCATGTTTCCCAACAAGCCTATTATGAAAACCAGAACTTTGCTGACGGTTTTGTCCAGGTGACAGCTATCCCTCCGGGAACGATAGCCAGGCTCCGTGACATTGACGGGATTGAGGATATTCAAGGCCGGTTGGTGAAAGATGTTACCCTGTGGCAGCCGGAAAACCCGGAAAATATCTACCTGCGCTTAATCTCCGTCGATCCTAATGAGCCAAACCCCATCAACGGCGTCTTGTTAAGCCAGGGAAGACCGCTCCAAAAATCCGCCCGGGAAATGTGGCTGGATAACCAATTTTTTTCCACCCATAATCTGAGCCTGAATGACCAGGTGGAAATCATCGCCGCCGGTAAAAGACAGCGTCTCACGGTAGTGGGAGTAGGGTCCAGCCCTGAATTCGTCTATGCTCTCCGGTCCATGGCAGATATTTATCCCGACCCGGAAACCTTTGGCATCGGATTTGTCCCCTGGGATACGCTCCGGACCTTTTTCCCTGACACCGATTCCTTTAATGAACTGGTATTTACGCTGAAACCCGGTGCTGGTTTTGAACAGGTAAAAGAAGAACTGGAGCGGCAGCTGGCCCCCTATGGCCTGATCAGCATTATTTCCCGGGCTGACCAGGTCAGCCACCAGTTGCTGCAAATGGATATCGATGCCGTGGAATCCATGTCCACCGCCATGCCGGTCATGTTTTTAGGTATTGCCGCCGTTATTCTTTACATTACCTTGAAAAGGCTCATTGAACAACAGCGGGGGCAAATCGGCATTTTGAAAGCGGAAGGATACACTGACCCGGAAATACTCCGGCATTATTTAAGCTATGCCCTGTTTATCGGCTTGGTGGGCGGTGTCGCCGGCAGCCTGATGGGTTCCTTGCTGGCTTATCCCCTAACCGCCATTTACCAAGAGTTTTTTAATCTGCCTGCCTTCACGGCTGCCTTTTCCCCTTTTCATTTTGTAGGCGGTATTGTTCTTTCTGTAGGTTTTGCCCTCCTGGCCGGATACCAGGGAGCCAAAAAAGTGCTGTCCCTACAGCCGGTGGAAGCCATGCGCCCCCATGCTCCCATTGCCGGGAAAAGAATTTTCCTGGAGCACTTCTCTTTATTGTGGAGGCTATTAAATACTCAGGGCAGGATGGCAGTCCGCAACTTAACCCGCAATCAAGGCCGGAGCCTTTTTATCTTTTTCGGCATTATGATTTGTTTTGCTATTTCTTCCTTTACTTGGTCCATGAACGACATCTTCCAAAAAATGCTCTATGATCAGTACGAAAAGGTAGAAGTTTACGATTTAAAGATTACTTTTGCCCAACCATTAAAGCAAGATCCGGTCCTGCGGGAATTAAGAGCTAATCCGGGGGTGCAGCAGGTAGAGCCTTTGGCGGAAGTCCCGGTTACCCTGAAACATCAATGGCATGAGGAAGATGTGGTGATCATCGGCATTTTGTCTGACAGCCGGCTCTACAACATCTTGGACTCCGATTACAACCGGATGGAACCGCCGGAAAACGGCATCCTGCTCTCAGAAAGACTGGCCGGATTACTGGAGGCAACGGTAGGTACCACTTTGTCCCTGGAAAGTCCCCTGAAACCTGATGACCGGGAAAACACGGTGGTCGTAGCCGGGATCATTCCTCAATATGTAGGCATGAATGCTTATATGGAAATCAGTTCCCTGCAAAGGATCCTGCGGGAACCGGGTTTAGCTACCGCCGCCATGGTCAACATGGATCAGGAAGCTATTCCGTTTTTCAAAGAAAAATACCTAACTGCCGCTAACATCGCCGCCATTGAAGAAAACGGCCTTCGTTTGAATAAAATGAAAGAACTGATGGATACCTACGGCAGTATGATCTATTTATATGCTTTAATCGGTGTCATCGTCGGCTTCGCCATCATTTACAGTTCTTCGGTGATTACCATCGCCGAAAGGGAGCGGGAGCTTGCTTCCATGATGGTGCTGGGGATGACACCGGAAGAAGTACTGTCGGTAGTGACTTTTGAACAATGGTGTATCGGGGTACCTGCTTTAATCCTGGGTATTCCCGTGGCCAAAGGGATGATGGGGAGTTTCGGCCAATTACTGAACAGTGATCTGCTGACCATGCCCACTACCCTATCCTCCCAAGCGCTGTTCCTGGCCTTGATGGTGACGGTTGCCTCCATCTGGATTGCCCAGAGGACCGCAGCCAGAAAAATTCGCGGTTTTAGTTTGGCAGAAGTGCTGAAATCCAGGGAGTAAAAATGATAAGCTTGAAAGAAAGCGGGGGATCCGGTATGAAAAAGAAATTTCTCTTAGGAGGTATTCTCCTGGCGGTAGCTCTATTGGCTATGGCAGGCATCTATTCCCTTAACTCCGGACCGGCGGTGGAGGTGCTGGAAGTGCAGCCGGGGACCATTGCCAACCGGTTCAACGAAGAAGGCAAATTGGTTCCTGAAGTAGAATATTCCCTCCATGCTCCCTTCAGCGGGGAAATTCTGGAGCTGGCTGTCAAAGAGGGGCAAAATGTCCAGGCAGGTGAATTATTAGCGGTTATCGATACTGCTGAACTGGAGTACCAACTGGAGCAATCACGGGCCCAGCTCAAAGCGTTGCAAGGTGAGGAAGGCCTGGCTTACCAAGGCCCGCCGGAAGCCCAGATTAAGACCCAGGAATTGCTGGTGGAACAGGCCCGGGCTGATTTTGACCTGGCTGAAAAAGAGCTGGATCGGATTAAGCAGCTCTATGAAGAAGGGGCAGTAACCGTCCAGGAACTGGAAGCCGCCCAAAACAGACTCCATTCAGCGAGAATCATGCTGCAGCAACAGCTGGAGGGTTTGGCACTGCTGGAGGAAACCGGCGGACCAACTACGGAATCCCGCCAATACTATGAAGGCCGTAGGGAAGCAATAAAGGCCCAAATAAAATCACTGGAATATCAACTGGATCGCAGCAGAATTACAGCACCCATTGACGGTATCATTGCCAACCTGGCAATCAAGGAAGGGGAACTGGTTACTCCCGGTCTCAAACTGATGACCCTTTTCCGGCCGGACAGTTACCTGGTGGAGACATTTGTCCTGGCGGAACAGTTGGAGGGGATTCAAGAAGGAATGCCAGTTCAATTAAGACAATCCCGGCAAGGTGAAGACCTGATCCTTTCCGGAAAAGTAACCGGTATCGCCCCTACTGCCGTGGAGCGGGTTTCGGCTCTGGGACTGGAGGAACAGCGGATTAAAATAACCGTCGCGCCTGACCTTCCCCCCGGCCGGCAACTCCTGCCGGGAACAGCCCTGGATGTGGAATTTACCGCCAATGAACAGGAAGGGGTACTGGCAGTACCTAAAACTGCTCTTTTCACCTATCAAGACAGTGATGCTTTGTGGAAAGTGGTAGACGGAAAGGCACAGGTTCAGAAAGTGGAAACGGGCTTTGAAAACAACACCCATGTGGTGATCACCCGGGGTTTGCAACCTGGCGACTTGGTCATTTTGAGTCCCCAGCGAGAAGGTCTGAAAGAGGGCAAAAAAGTCTCCGCCACTGCTGGGAAATAAGAAAGGAGCAGGCATCAGTGGGAAAGAAGATGATACTACTTACAATCTGCTTATTATTCATGACCATTATCACCGGCTGCGGCGGCAATACCGGCTCCGGTGAGTTTTCCAACGGTGAAGTGAGTTTTACCTACCCGACCAACTGGAAAGAAATCAAGTACAAAAAGGACGCCGATATGGCCCAGTACATCGAAGCATTCGTAGGAGCACCGATGAAAATGGGAGAGTTCCAGCCTAATGTTAATTTAACGGTCCACTCTTTCCCGCCCGAAGCAGCTCCGGACCTGAAAGAATTGATTCGTGCCGCGGAAGAAGCGTTTACCACCAACGGTTCAGCCATGGGTATCCGGGATTACAGCCGCCTCGATTATGAAGTGCTCCTCTTGGATGGCATTGAAGCGGGGCTTTTAACCAGCGAGTATACCGTTGCCAAAAACACAACCAAGGTGAAAACTATGCAGTTGATTGTACCTTTAAAGGACAAAGCCTATAACCTGACGGCTACTTGTTCCTCATCCCAATGGAGTGAATATGAGGAGATTTTTCAAGCTATTGTCGCATCTTTTTCTATATTATAGTTGTTAATCAAACCTCCCTGGTGCCCTGAAGATACTGCTGTCTCAATTCCGGTTCCAATTTTTCAATAGCGTAGCGGAGCATGGTGCGAGGCATTCTTTGATAGTGCCTGTCCAGAAACTCCAGCTCCCGCCCCCGATCCCGGTTGCCCACCTCCCTAAGCATCCAGCCTACGGCTTTGTGGATTAAATCGTGGGGATGCTCCAGCAGTTGCTCAGCAATCCTAAAGGTATCTTCAAAGTCATCGTTTTTGATAAAATGAAAGGTGGCAATGATGGCGATCCGCGGCTTCCATAGATCCGGTGCTGCTGCCAATTCGTAGAGGAGCCGGCGATCCGTGTTTTCCAGATGGGGCCCCAGCAGTTTATAGGCAGAGGAATCTACCAGGTCCCAATTGTTGACAAAGGGTAAATTGTTCAGATAGCACTGGATAATCTCCTCTTTTTCCCTTTGGTCCTTGCTTTTCTCGTACTTATTCACCAGGATAAACAATGCCGTCAGCCTGCACTCGTGGACCGGATCCTGCAACAATTTTTCCGCTTCCGCCAAGGATATTTGCCGGAAATATTGCTTGGCAATTTTCCGCTGGTGAGGAACCGTTACCCCCATGAACAGGTCTCCTTCTCCATAACCTCCGGGCTCCGCCTTGAAAAACTTTGGGAAAAACTCCTTCTTTTCCGGGTTGCTGTGTCGCCCCAGTTCTTCTTTGATCAGCCGGACATAATCCATCATCTTCACCTCAATTGTCTCTTAAAAAATCCGGTCTTTCGCGGCCCATCCGGATCCTTTAAATTCATTTTCTAACCAATTATCATAGACATATAGGGTTGTCAAGTAATTTCCGGCTGATTTGAAACTGCAATCCCGGCCCCCGGCTCCTTCCCCAAATGCTGTTATTATGGTTGCTGTTAATACCCGGAAAAAAAATGAGCATTTCCTGTTGAACGGAAATACTCATCCTTAAAACTAAGAATTCATTTCATATACTCCGGAAATAGGTACCCCTTGCAGCGTATCGGCTACGGGACAATTCTTCTCAAAATGATCATATAGTTTCTGTACATTTTCCCGGGAGGAATCTGTTTTGAGATGGACTGTGAAACGGATATGGGAAAAACCCTTGCGGACAGCGGGATTTTTGCCCAAAAAGCCGTCGGGATCCAGATCCCCTTCCAAAGTCACATAACAGTCTTGAATATTCACATTGAATTTAGGAGCAAAAGTAAGCAGGCTGATGGTGACACAGCCACCGAGGGCGGATAACAACAATTCCACCGGATTCATGCCCGTGTCAGTGCCCCCCAAAGACTTGGGCTCATCAATTTTAACCTGCATTCCTCTTGCCTCGGCTGTACAGGCTACACTTGTTTTGTCCCAACTAACTTTTGCTTTAAAGACTTCCTTAGCCACTAAAAGCAACTCCTTTATGACAGTATTAGATGCTTTTAGTGTCCCTCATCGCCAAAGATCCATACACTATCACTTAGGTCAAACCAGAAGTATGAAATTGTCACTAAATGAGCTCTATTGTCTCGTTTACCACCAACCGGGCCTTTGGTTTACCGATAGTGATGATAATCCGTTCGCTGGTTTGCCACCTTTCATCACTGGCCTCAATTTCTAAGCCTATACCGAACCTATCCTCCCTGAGCTGTCCTCCGGCGGTCATGCCTACTTCCAGAATATCTCCGTTCTCATTGGTGACCTTCAGTCCTCTGGCGTAATTGTTGAGTGGGTCCTGGGTTACTGGCTCAGTGGGCATGGCAATATATGGTTGGCTTTCAGGTTCCACAATCTCCAGTTCTATCCAACTTCCAGGGTTTGCAAAGGACACTCTCACGATACTGTCATAGAACTGAATAGCTCCGTCCTCACCTTCAGCAAGCTCTATTTCCCCTTGTTTGCCTAAGAATTGTGTCCAATCCAGTTGGAAATTCAACACTTTATCAGTATCAAACTCAATAGCTCTTATTTCCAAGGACACCGGTGCCGGCCATTTATTCAAGGGTTCGGCATAAAAAGTGAACTCAAAGGTATTGGGTGCATCACCGGGGACAATCGTTTCATAATTGAGCCAGGCTGACTGATCTCTGGACTTGATAGCACCCGAAATGTGATTTAAAGTCTCCCCGGGCATCAGCGTAACTTCCCCGTAAAGCAATGTTTTTGAAGATTTTACTTCCATTCCCGTTAGCCTAAGACTCCTGCCTTTCCATTCATAGGTTTGATCCAGGGCTATTATTTCAGTGGTCTCCCGTAAGAACTCATCTGATAAGGGAAGTTTAACAGAGACTAAGCTATCGAGAGTATCAACAGGGCCGGATAAAGACCACCTGGGAACTCTCCACTCTGACATTGTTAAGGTAATTTCCCTTGCGGGAACGGGCGTACTGTACCCTTTAAACGCCATCACCTGGTGAAATCCTTCCGGAGATACTCCTCCCCATCTATGATGTAAAGGCTCAATGGAGAAATTACGGGCACCAATTTTATACGGGCCGATATCAATCTCCCTCTTATCGGCCATTAAATATTGCCGGTTAGGTTCTTTTACTGTATAAAGCACATAGGTATGCAACGGGTTATACCATACTTTTTCAATACTAACTTCCGCATCAGTACCGGGAATAGGTTTTGACAGAGCAATGTCTACAATCAGCCCTGCCTCCTGTGCTCTCTGCCATCCGGGTACAACTCTATTGGCAAAATCCTCTGCTGAAGCCACTCTAATCGGACCTTTTTCATTAAAACTGGCTTCCGTGCCAGCGGAAAAACCACATCCACCGGCTATCAGCATTAGAATCAGCGCAAAGATTACCATGAAGGAAGAATTGTTCTTGCCGTTAAGAATTTTCATTTACATGCTCCTTTTGTTTTGTAAATGAGGACACTGCTACATACCCTAATAATATTGCAAAATATTTTACCAGATTTGTTGCTAAAGTATAGAGTAAGAACATTACCACCGGTTGGGGCAACGTTACTCCAAAGAGAGCAATACCATGTAAAAGCAATACCAGGAATGAAGGTATACCGAGGATCAGCAGCTTTTCTTTATTTACTTTCCAGTTTCCTTCCTTTTGGACTTCATTAACAAAGTTTAGGCCGCCAAGAAACAATCCCACCAAAAGCCATCCTATAATCTGGACTATAAAAGGCCATTTATAGTCAAAAGTTCCACTGAAAAATGATTTGGTTTCTTGATAGGCGTATTCGATAACTTGAATCAAAACAAAGAACAGAAGCAATATTACCAAGTATTTGATATAGTCTCGCATACCGGCCCCTCCATCCGACTGTTCATCAATACTATCCCTGGCAAAAGGCAAAATCTAGCGTAGATAGCAATGCCTCATTTTACAGGTATTTTAACCTTTTCCCCGCTAAAGCGAATGGCAGACAAGCCTTCCAGTTTTATTTCTATTTCTTCGTGCTCATCACTGATTCTGAAATTTACACCGGTGATGTTTGCCTGCAAATCTGCATCTTTCAATATTTCCTCACCATCATCACCCAAATTGTCCTTCAACCGTTGCAGCCCTTGCTGTAGCTCCTCTCCATTTTTCAACTGCACAGAACCCATTTCCATGATCTGGCCTATTGAATAGCTGCTTATATGAGGAGGTAATTCTATGGCGAAATGGGCATTATAAAACCACCGGTTTTCCTGATCATAGGCTATGTGAAGCAATGTATGACCATCTTGATATTCCATTCTGTCAATGATAAATTTACTGCCCATGGCTTCCATAGTAAGGGGAATGGAGGCTGGGGAAATAATTACACTGGCATCAGTATCATAGGTATAGGTGATCTTACCTAAAATGAACTCCAATTCTTTTACAGCATGCTGCTCCAATTCTTTGATGTCATAATACTGTACATGGTCAAAAATGATTGTGCCGGACCATTCGGAAAAATAACCATTACAACCGGGCCCATGATAGTTATAATATTTTCCACCTCTTTGCAAATAGGCATCAAAACTTAAACTGCTTATGTCCTCAAATCCCGGAGCAAGTTTAAAAGTAAAATCAATGGCGGTGGATAAAATGCCATGGCGTATCCCGGTCAGGGTTAATTTTCCTTCCGGAAGTTCAATTTCCTCAGCTAATGCCCAGCGGACAGATTCTTGATGTTCCACAGGGATAGGCAGTTTCCAGTCTACGATAAGGTGGGAATCGAATACACCAATTCGAATATCATTCACTTTTTCCATAGGCAAAGCATCAAAATAAAAGGTCCCTAAATAAGGTCCATCCTCGGTCAGCATAGAACCTGCTACAGAATAATGTCTATATTTTTTTCCCGCCACATCTAAACCAAGACGGGGGAGAAAACTGGGTCCGAATTTATTATCATAAAACTGCCGGTATTTTTCTTTCGGAGTGAATTCGAAATTGATTCTGGGGTCATCGCTGCCAAAGCGAATTTGCGTCAATAAAAAAGTGCCCTGCTCCGCTTCCAGCTCTTGCTTAATTTCCACAAACTCTCCTTTTTTCATTTCCGGCGTAGCGTCAAACCAGCTTTCGGAGAAAAAATGTGGATATAATTCCTGTTTGGCCAGGGATAATATCCTCAACCATACCTGACCGTTTTCCATTTCCCCTGGGTCCATATTGATGAATTTAATGATTCCGCCGTCGTTTCCGCCTTGGACATAGTATGCTTTGGTAATTTGACTGCCATTTTCAGTTTCCAGGTAACACTCATCTAATCCAAAACCCGGCTCGTTGATTGAATAAGCGAGCACCAGTTCATCATCTTCCCACACTGCATGTTCAACAGTTAATGCCAAATCCCCATGTTGCGGTTTTTGGTCTGTCTTATTTTCTTGTTCCCTTTCAGTGGCCGTTTTTACTTCGGAAGCCAATCCCCGGTATTCCCTGATGGCATAGTATGCAGCAGTAGGAATGGCAAATAATAGTAAGAGGGCTATTAAGACAGCTAATTGCCGTCTCCTTCTTTTTTTATTTTTCTCCGGCAAATCAGCCGGCGGATTGGGGAAATCATTAGCTGGCATCAATAATCCCTCCTAATAGCTAAGGAAAAAGGGTGCTGCCCTTTCATTGCTTAAGGTCAATACCCTTATCTCTTTGTCAAAGATAATTTGGCATCCTGTGACCATATTAAATGAGCCTTTTGCAAAATAGCCCCTTTGTAGAAAAAGAAAACAAGTTGCCATACTGCCGCAAAGCGCAATTTTCTAAAAACACTTTAGCGGGCAGCAGTAATATCGGTAT
>JAAZDD010000011.1 GCA_012512955.1 Clostridia bacterium | reverse complement strand
TCCCGGGAATCAGGTTTTGCTGTGTCAGGGGTGAAACGGCAATGGCGGCATAGTCTTTAACCAATAAAGTATTCATAATTTCCAACTGCCCCTGGGTGTCCGTTTCTGTTTCGGTAGCCATCACATCAATGGTAACGCCCCATTCTTTGGCTGCATCTTCGTATCCTTCTTTCACCGTCAGCCAGAAGGAGTTAGCCAGGGTACTTTCAATGGCCGCTATTTTTACCCCGGTACCTTTCTCAGGCAGGGGAGCCAATACCTCTTCCAGGGCCCTGTTTGCTTCTTCAAAGGCACTGTTGGTTACAGGTTCCTGAGCAGTTTCCGGTGCCTCGGTAGCCGGGGGTGTCTCCGGTTCGGTACCGGGGTCTTCAGCCTGTTGCGAACAAGCCACCAGACCCATCGCCAACAAAACAACAATTAGGAGTGACAAAATTTTCTTCATCTAAATCCCTTCCTTTTCTCAATTTCTTTATTTTAATCATTCTGTTGAGAATGAATAAAATCCTCAACCATGGCCAGATCCGTTGTGCTGCGAGGTCCCTTGACGGTACATTTTAGAGCCGCCACGGCACCGGCAAAGGCAAGACTCTCTTCCGGAGTGCGCTGCCGGAGATAATAATCGAAAACCATCCCGGCACAAAAACAATCACCGGCGCCGGTGGTGTCCACGACCGGCACCGGATAGGCCTTTTGAGTTAATACTTTCCCTTCCCGCAACCAATAGGCGCCTTCACTGCCGGCGGTATAGATTAAACCGTCCTTGACGTTGAATCGTCCATTCAAGATAGCCAGAGCCGATTTCGGTTCCTGGGCTCCGGTCAACTCCTGAAAGGCCTCCCGGCCGGCCACAAACAAGGTGCAGAGGGAAAGCATCTCCTCCAGTTCCTCCCGGGAGACGCCACAAGCGGCCATGAAACTGGGGACGCACTGCATATTGTAGACCACGGGAATATCCCGCCTGCGGGCTTCCCTGGCCAACCACAATGCGGCATCCGGTGAGAACATGTCCGTGTAAAAGCAGCTTATCCCGTCCAGGACATGTTCAGGCAAATCTTCCGCTTTCAGGGTGTTCACTGCATCCCCCAAGTTGGCGAAAATACAGTGTTGACCTTCAGGTGCCGTGATAATGTAGGTGTGCAGGGTGGTACCGCCTTTTTTCACCTTCAGGAATTCTGTGTTGACCCCATTTGCTTTTAAATCGGCAGCAAAAACCTGTCCCAGGTGATCATCCCCGATCTGTCCTGCCTGAAAGACAGTGGCGCCCAGCTTTTGCAATGCCACCGATACATTGGAACAACTGCCCCCCGGTACCAAATGTTCCCCTTCAACCAGGGCAAAACCGTCATTTTGGGGAAGCTGATTGGATTCCAGGATCACATCCATGGCCACAGTGCCTAGGGTTAAGACCTTGCGTTCAGGGATTAAACCGTTCATTTTTTGGTTTCTACTCCTTTCTTCTCCTGATCTCGGCTACGGCCACCGCAATCATCACAATCAAACCCGTCAGGAGTTGCTGGTAATTGGATGAAATGGAGAGAATGGTTAAGCCATTACGCATCACCGCCAGGATCAAGCAGGCAATGAGGGTTCCGCTGATACTGCCGCTGCCCCCTTGAATCC
>JAAZDD010000084.1 GCA_012512955.1 Clostridia bacterium | reverse complement strand
GTTTCCGCTCTTGTTTTTTTGTTAGCGGTCAGACTCCTTTTTGCCGGTTTTCGCTCTGAAAAAGTCACTCATGCTCCGGTACAGGCATCAGGATTGCTGATGAAGTCGTGGCGATTATTGCCGGTTTGGCGGCCACGGAGGTGCCCGGAGTTGCGGGCATGAGCGGCGGTATTGCCGGCGGCATCGCTGAAATGTTGGGGCGGAAAAACCTGTCCAAAGGCGTTAAAGTAGAAGTGGGTGAAAAGGAAGCGGCAGTAGATATTTACGTCATCGTTGAATTCGGCGTTCGCATACCGGATGTGGCTTTACAAATCCAGGAAGGTGTTAAACAAGCCATTGAAGGAATGACCGGTCTTAAAGTAGTGGAAATCAATGTGCATGTCCAAGGGGTGGTCTTTCCCCAGGCTGAACAACAGGAAGAAGAACAGCGTGTAAGGTAAGGTGAAAGGAGTTTCGCCTCATGAAACATTACCAGCGGGCCTTGTTAAGTCTTTATAGTTTTTTGACTGCAGTACTGGCTTTAATTGTTCTGTTTGTCGCTTTAGGCTGGCAGGAACCATTCCACTATTTTCAGGTGCTATTGGCACAGCAAGAAACTCGCTGGACCATAGTAGCTGTTTCCGCTCTTGTTTTTTTGTTAGCGGTCAGACTCCTTTTTGCCGGTTTTCGCTCTGAAAAAGTCACTCATGCTCCGGTACAGGCAACAGGATTGGGTCAGGTCAGTATAACCATCAGCACCTTGGAAAACATGATCAAAAGATCTGTATTGAAGATTAACGGAGTCCATCATGTCAAGCCTGCCATTAAGACCGTACCCGATGGCATCGCCGTTTTTGTCAAGGTGCAGTTAGCGCCGGAGATCAACATTCCCCAAACTACCTCGGAAATCCAGTCGGCCATGAGGGAATACCTGGAAAGGTATGCAGGCTTGAAGCTGGTGGAAGCAAGAATCCTTGTTGAAGACGCTCCCCAGGAACCGAAAAGCCGGGTGGAATAGGAAAGGTGATGGAGATGAAGTGGGACGATGTTGTAGCGACCATATGGAAAGAGCATCGGGGTAAGGTCATCGGTATCGGACTCGGGTTGCTGTTTGGGCTTTTTGCTGTGGTGATTGGCCTGTTGAAGACTTTATTTATTGCCGTTTGTGTCGGTGTGGGCTACGTGCTCGGTAAAAGAGCTGACGAACAAGGCGATCTGAAAAAAGTATTGGAACGATTGTTCGGTGATTAAAGCTCATTTGAGGTGAAATGTGTGGGGAGACGGCTTGTTCGCGAAAAAGTACTCCAAATACTGTTTCAAATTGATGTAGGTGGCATTGAACCGGAAAAAGCCATAGCACATGTTTTGGAAGAGGAAAAACTGCCTCCCAAGGATATAGAGTTCGCCCGGTCTCTGGTGATGGGTACTTTAAACAATCTGGAACAGGTTGACAGGCTGATCTCGCTTCATGCGAAGGATTGGTCCCTTAGTAGAATAGCCAATGTAGACCGCAGTATTTTGCGGATGGCAGTTTATGAAATGTTGTTTGAGCCGGAGATTCCGGCCAGCGTCTCCATAAACGAAGCCATCGAGTTAGCCAAAGTATTTGGCAGCGACGAATCCGGTGCTTTTGTGAACGGCCTCCTGGATCAAGTTCGCCGGTTCTTGGACACCGAGCATCGGGAGGTTTTGGGGGGGCAGGAGTGAACATAGTCTTAGGTATTGACACCAGTTGCTATACCACCTCCGTCGCCGCGGTGGATCTGGATCATAATCTCATTGGGGAATACCGCCGCCTGTTGAAGGTCCCTGAGGGGGAACGGGGTTTGCAGCAATCCCGGGCGGTATTTCAGCATGTGCAGAATCTGGCCGATGTTTTCACCCAGGTTGAACCGCTGTTAAAAGGAAAGAGGATTGTTGCTGTAGCTGCCAGCACTCGCCCCCGGCCGGTACCGGGTTCTTATATGCCTGTTTTCACTGTTTCCGAAAACCTGGGAAAAGCATTGGCTGCTACTTTGGGAGTACCCTTTTGGGCTACTTCCCACCAGGAGGGCCATTTATTGGCTGGGCTCTGGTCCGGTGGTTTAAGTTGGCCTTCCGCCTTTTTAGCAGTACATCTTTCCGGAGGTACTTCCGAACTGTTGCGGGTACTATCCCACCCTGATCAGGCACGGTTGGAGATTCTCCTTTTGGGTGGAACCAGGGATCTCCATGCAGGTCAATTTATTGACCGGGTGGGAGTAGCCATGGGGCTGCCGTTTCCGGCAGGACCTTACTTGGAAGAATTAGCCCGAAATGCAGTGGGGGAGGAGGTGTACATTCCTTCCAGGGTAGCCGGTTATCACTTTCACTTTTCGGGCAGCGAAGCTTGTGCCCAACGGTTAATCCAACAGGGAGTGGCCAAGGAGAAGATTGCCAGGGCAGTGGAGAATTGTATCGCCAAAACCATAGAGAGAGTATTGAGACTGGCTATAGAGGAAACAGGGATCAAAGATGTTCTACTGGTGGGCGGAGTAGCAGCCAACAACTATTTAAGAGAAAGGCTCCGGTTCCGTTTAGGACACCCGGCTGTGGGAGCGAAGCTGATTTTTGCTCAACCCTCTCTCAGTACCGATAATGCCGTAGGGGTTGCCTTAAGCGGGGCCATGGCTTTTAAGCAAGGGTTAACGGTGTAAACATTTGCCGCAGTTTCCTTGCAGGAAAAAATTAAATCCAGTTGAAAATATATAAGTATGATGTATCGGGGGGGAGTAAATTGTACCAAATTGTAAGAAAAGAAGTATTTTCACCAACTATCAAACTCATGGACATTAAGGCCCCGGATGTGGCCCGCAAAGTTCAGGCGGGACAGTTCATCATTCTGCGTATTGATGAACACGGGGAACGGATCCCGCTTACGGTGGCGGATTTCGACCGTGAAAAAGGTATCATCACCATTATTTTCCAGGAAGTAGGCTATTCTACCATTGCTTTAGGTAAGCTGGAAGCAGGCCAGTATCTGCTGGATTTCGTCGGTCCCCTGGGAGAAGCAACCCAGGTGGAGAACTTCGGTAAAGTAGTATGTGTGGGCGGCGGTGTAGGCATTGCTCCTGTTTACCCTATTGCCAGAGCTCTCAAGGAAGCCGGCAACGAAGTCATCTCTATTATCGGAGCCCGGACTAAAGAATTGCTGTTTTGGGAAGAAGAAATGAAAGCCATCAGTGACCGGCTGTTCGTTGCTACCGATGATGGTTCCTATGGCAGGAAAGGATTTGTTACCGATATTCTTAAAGAAGTAATCGCTGAAGGGAACGTTGCCCGAGTCTGGGGAATTGGACCGGTTGTGATGATGCGGGCCGTGTCAGAAGTAACCAGACCCAGCGGCATTAAAACCATTGTAAGTATGAACCCCATCATGGTAGATGGGACAGGAATGTGCGGCGCTTGCCGGATTAGCGTCGGAAATGAAACTAAGTTTGCCTGTGTGGACGGGCCGGAATTTGACGGTCATCTGGTTGACTGGGACCTGGCCCTGAGACGGAGCATCATGTATAAGGATGAGGAAAAAAGGGCAATGGCTAAAGGACAATGCGGGGGTGGATGCGGATGCCATTAATTAAAGAAAAGACACCAATGCCGGCCCAAGATGCCAAGGAAAGAGTGAAAAATTTCAGCGTAGTGGCCTTGTGTTACTCGGGAGAAGATGCCTAGAAAGAAGCAGAACGGTGCATTCAATGTTAAAAGCCGGGTTGCCGGAAAGGCTGTCCCGTCCAGGTAGATATTCCCCATTTTATCAGCAAAATTAAAGAAAAGGATTTCTTGGGAGCCGCTCAAAGCATCAAGGAATATAACAACTTGCCGGCCATCTGCGGTCGAGTTTGTCCCCAGGAAAACCAATGTGAAAAGTATTGCGTCATCGGCAAGAAAGGTGATCCGGTGGCCATTGGCAGGTTAGAACGGTTTGCTGCCGATTATGCCATGGAACATGACTCAAGTAAACCGGAAAGAGTTCCCAGTAACGGCAAAAAAGTGGCTGTTGTGGGTGCAGGACCTGCTGGCTTGACCTGTGCCGGGGATCTCCGGAAAATGGGATATGATGTAACGGTCTTTGAAGCCTTGCACGTTCCCGGTGGTGTGTTAATGTACGGTATTCCTGAGTTTCGTTTGCCTAAAGCGGTAGTCCAAAAAGAGATCGACACTTTGAGAGATCTTGGTGTAGAGATCAAAGTCAACAGTGTGATCGGAAAAATTGATAATGTTAACGAATTGCTGGAGCAAGGCTACGATGCCGTCTTTATCGGTACCGGTGCCGGTTTGCCTTATTTTTTGAATATACCGGGGGAAAACTATAACGGCGTCTATTCCGCTAACGAATTCCTGACCAGGGTCAACTTGATGAAAGGCTATCTGTTCCCTGAGTATGCCACCCCGGTGAAGGTTGGCAGAAGAGTGGCCGTTTGCGGAGCCGGTAATGTGGCCATGGATGCTGCCAGGACGGCCCTGCGCCTGGGAGCGGAAGAAGTTTATATTGTCTACCGTCGTTCCCAAGCGGAGATTCCCGCCCGGCATGAAGAATTGGAACACGCTTTGGAAGAAGGAGTCCAATTGAAATTACTGACCAGCCCGGTGGAAGTTCTCGGCGATGAAAACGGTTGGGTAAGGGGTATTAAATGTTTGCGGTATGAATTAGGTGAACCTGATGAATCCGGCCGGAGAAGACCCATCCCCATCGAAGGTTCTGAATTCGTGATGGAGGTGGACACGGTAGTAATGGCTATCGGTCAGGGCCCCAATCCATTGGTACCTTCCACCACTAAGGGCCTGGAAACCACCAAGTGGGGCAACATAGTGGCCGATGAAGAAACCGGTCAGACCTCCCTTGAAGGCGTTTTTGCCGGCGGGGATATTGTGACCGGTGCGGCAACCGTAATTCTGGCCATGGGTGCCGGTAAGAAAGCAGCCCAGGCGATTGATGCTTATTTAAAGCGAAAACAAAATAATTAATATGTGAAAGGGGTAGATACGGTTGGCAAAACTGATCGACGGCAAAGCAATTGCTGCCGAAATCAGAGAAGAGGTAAAAGCTGAAGCGATGCAACTCCGGGAACAAGGTATTATCCCTAAATTGGCTGTGGTTTTGGTAGGAGATGATCCTGCTTCCGTAGTGTATGCCAATTCCAAAAAGAAAGCGGCAGAAAAGGTGGGCATCGATTTTGAGTTATTCCACCTGGCCGGCGATACTCCGGAAGAAGAGGTCATTGCCCTCATCGAAAAATTGAATAAGGACCAAGCTACCCATGGGATCATGGTAGAACTGCCTTTGCCTGACCATATTTCCAAAGAAAAGGTCATGGAAGCAGTTAATCCTTTAAAGGACGTAGACGGAGTTCATCCGGTCAACCGGGGCTATATTTTGAGCGGTCAGGAAGGCTTATTCCCGGCTACGCCGCAAAGCTGTGTGGAGATCATGCTGCGGTCCGGGGTGGAGCTGAAAGGGAAGCATGCAGTG
>JAAZDD010000083.1 GCA_012512955.1 Clostridia bacterium | reverse complement strand
TCCTTCACCAGTCCGTCTGAAGGACTGTAGCCGGGAGCCAATACTACAAAGGCTTTGACAATTTCGACCCTAAGCTCATCGGGACTGGCTACTACTGCTGATTCGGCTACTGCCGGGTGCTCAATCAAGGCACTCTCCACTTCGAAGGGCCCAATCCGGTAACCGGAACTGATAATCACGTCGTCGGCCCGTCCGACGAACCACAGGTAACCGTCCTCGTCCTTCATGCCCCGGTCTCCCGTAATGTACCAGTCACCTCTGAAGCAAGAGGCGGTTCTTTCCGGCTCACCCCAATACTCTTTGAAGAGACCTACCGGTCGTTCCGGCTTCACCCGCACGGCAATATCTCCTTCAACACCGGGGCCAACCTCATTCCCGTCATCATCGATAATGGAAACATAAAAACCGGGGGCAGGCTTGCCCATGGAACCTTCTTTAACCGGCTGTCCCGGGAAATTAGCTACCAGGACACAGCTTTCCGTCTGACCGTATCCGTCCCGAATGGTAACTCCCGTTGCCTTCCGCCAAACCTCAATTACCTCCGGATTCAACGGTTCACCGGCGGCCACACAATGGCGCAAAGTGGGGAATTTATATTGACTCAGATCTTCCAGGACCAAAACACGATAGTTGGTAGGAGCACCACAGTAGGTGGTTATCGGGTATTTGGACAAAAGTTCCAAGGTCTTTTTGGCATCAAACCTGGGCGAATGATGGACAAACAGTGCCGCCCCCTGATTCCAAGGCCCAAAAAAGCTGCTCCAGGAAGCTTTTGCCCAACCGGTATCGGACATATTCCAATGCAAGTCATCAGGCTGCAAATCCAGCCAGTAAGCACCTGTTACCCGGTGTCCTAATGGATAACTGACATGAGTGTGGACCGTTATCTTAGGCAAGCCGGTAGTACCGGAAGTAAAGAACATAATTGCGTTATCATCGCTTGCAGTATCAGCAGCCTCAAATTCGTCAGACACTTTGGCCATTTCCTCTTCATAGCTGAGCCAGCCTTCCCGCTTGCCGCCGACAAAGATCATGGTTTTCAAGGTGGGGCAATTGTCCTTAATCTGTTCGATTTTCGGAGCATTTACTTCATCACTGAGGACAGCCACTCCTTCAGCAGATTCAAACCGGTATTGCAAGTCCTTGGCAGTCAATTGGGCCGTACCGGGGACCAGTACCGCACCCATTCTCAGACAAGCCAAATTGCCAATCCACCACTCAGGCAAACGAGGCAGGAGCATAAATACTCTTTGTCCTTTCTGCACCCCGTGACTTCGTAATACGTTGGCCAGTCGTTTCGATAACCGTGATAATTCGGCAAAGGTATATCTTTTTTCATTTCCGTAATCGTCAACCCAGATCATCGCCAGTTTTTCCGGATCCTCTGCCCAAGCGTCAAAAACGTCCCGAGCCCAATTGAATCTCTCAGGCACTTCCCACTTGAAATTTTCGTAAGTGGACTTGTAGTCAGTCATTCGGGCCAATGCTTTACCCATGATTTTCCTCCTTTTCACTGCTAGATAGTTAGGGGTTTCCGTTAGCTGAACGTTTTACCTGTTCACCACCTCCTTTCCCAATATTTTGAATATTACCTTTGTTCGGAAAAAACCCTCCCATTTGGGCATAATTGCAATTTACATGCCAAGCTATATCCCTTGATCTGTAGACAAACACTTCCGATGTGCTGTAAACAATACTTTACATCAACTCGGAGTTTACCGTTATTCAACACCTTATAGCAGGCTTTGTCCTTTTTTGATTACATGTCTACTTAAGTATACGCACTAAATCCCGTGCTTACCCATTAACCGGTACAACCATGCCCGGGAAATGCCTAACCGCTGCGCCGCTTTTGCTTTGTTCCCACCTACAGCTTTTAGTGCTTCGATAACTGCCTTTTTTTCCGCTTCATCCAAGATCTGCTGTAACTGATGGGGTTCATATTCTTTCATCTTTCCTGCCTGCCTTTGCAGATACAAAGGGAGCTCTTTCAAGGTGATACAATTGTCTTCCATGACATTAAAGGCCCTTTCCAGCACATGCTCCAATTCCCTCACATTGCCGGGCCAGCGATAAGCACGGAAAACCTCCCAGACTTCTTTAGACACCGACTTGAGGGTGAGGTTAAATTCCTTTTGGAACTTTTGGCAAAAATGCTCCACTAAAAGTTCCAAGTCCTCCATTCGTTCCCTCAGGGGAGGAAGTCGCAGGCTTACTACATTCAACCGGTAAAACAAGTCTTCCCGGAAAAGCCCCTTTTCCAACAGCTGTTCCAAATCCGTGTTAGTAGCGGCAATAACCCTGACATCAACAGGGGTTGTTTTAGTGGCTCCCAATCTTTCTACCTCTTTTTCCTGGAGAATGCGCAATAGCTTGGCCTGTAAAGAAAGGCTCATATCCCCAATCTCATCCAGGAAAATGGTACCACCGTGAGCCAATTGAAATTTTCCTATTTGACCTCCCTTCCTTGCCCCGGTGAAAGCACCTTCCTCATAGCCGAAAAGCTCTGATTCCAAGAGGTGTTCGGGAATAGCAGCACAGTTAACCTGGATAAAAGGGGCATACTTCCTGGCGCTTTCCATATGGATGGCATGGGCCACCAATTCTTTTCCGGTACCCGTCTCCCCTCTGATCAAAATAGTGGAATTTGATAAGGCAATGCGCCTGATGGTATCTTTAAGGTTGACCATCTCCTTGCTTTCGCCGATAATATGCTGCAAACCGTAGCGAGCTCCTCTATATTTCCGAACTTCATCTTTGTAATAAGCCAATTCCGTGTTGAGACAGGACACCTTGGAAACCAAGGCGTTAAGTTCAGCCACACCCTTAAACATGATCTTTCCTACGGCTCCCAGGGTCTTTCCGTCCTTAATAATAGGAACCCGCTGAATGATGACTTCCTGATCATTGATGCGCTGCAACTCGCCCACTTCAGGCACACCGGTCTGAACCACAATGGGCATGCGGGAATCTTCAATGACTTGGGTCACATGTTTGCCAACCAAACTGCCGGGGCTGGCATTGAGCAGACCGGCGAAGGCCTGGTTAACCATGGTGATATAGCCCTCATTATTAATGACCAACAGGCCCTCATAAGCAGCATCCAATACCGTAGCCAAGGTGCCCTGCAAATCCTTAACGCTTTCCAGTTCGTCCACAACAGCCTGGAATTCGGTGACATCCTGGATCACGCCTACGGCACCGACTACCTCGCCATTGTCCACGATAGGAGTACGGTTGGCCAGATAGACCTGCGCCCCGATGTTGAATTTTCGTCCAATATGGGCCTTTCCCGTAGTCAAAACCCTAAGTAACCCTGTATAGGGGATGATATCATAGATGGGAGCACCAATGGCTTCTTCGGCGGGGATGGCAAAAATGCGTTCCATTGCCTTGTTGAAAACGGTAATCCGGCCATCCTTGTCTACTGCCACCACGCCGTTGTGAATGCTGTCTAGGATTTTGCGAAGATCCTTTGCCCGACCGTCGTCTACCACTCTGGACATCTTCCTTTTTTGAATATTCAGTATATAGTGAAAGATATATTCTACAATCATAGTCATTTATCCTTTAAATTCAAAAAATTTTATTTAGTTTCGTAGACACTGTCCAGTGCCGGTAACACTTTTGTTTCCGTTAAAAATGTTATAAACTATAACTATTAGTCATTGAAGAGGTGAGCCATGAAAAAAGCATACAACAAATGGTTTCTGACCAAAGTCAAAAGAGCCATTAGAGATTATGGCATGATCCAGGAGGGGGACAGGGTAGCAGTAGGTGTTTCCGGGGGCAAGGACAGTACGGCCCTGTTGTTCATTCTCTCCCTGTTACAGCGGCAGTCTCATCTAAATTTTGACCTTCAGGCCATTACCCTGGACATGGGCTTGGGAGCGGACATGTCCCCGTTGGTCAACTACTGTCAACAGTTGGGAATACCATTGCACATTGAGCCCACCCGGATTGGCCAGATTGTCTTCGATGTGCGCCAGGAAACCAATCCTTGTTCCCTGTGTGCCAAGTTGAGGAGAGGAGCCCTCCACCAGGCCGCCCTGAATTTGCGTTGTAATAAAGTAGCCCTGGGCCATCATTTGGACGATGCCATCGAGACGCTACTTATGAATATTATTTTTACCGGCCAGTTGAGCAGTTTTGCTCCCACTGCCTACCTTGATCGGACCGGTTTGACTTTGATCCGTCCTCTGGTTTATGTACCTCAAGAAACCATTGTATCTTTAGTCCGAAAAGAAACGCTGCCGGTCATTGCCAACCCTTGTCCTGCCAACGGGCATACCCAGAGGCAAAAGATGAAGGAACTGGTTGACCGGTTGGCAGAGGAATATCCCGATATCCGGCACAAATTCCTCACTGCCCTCCAAAATATCGATTTCGAAAACCTGTGGAAGCAGCGACGTCCACTTCCACAACCGGAGACAAAAGAATAACAAGGGCACTCACCCCTTGAATGCCCTTGTTCCAGTCTATTCTTCAGACATCTTATTTCCATGGTTATGATGCATTGACTGCAGCATTTCCATGATGCGCCGGCAGCATTGATTGGTATCCCGGGCCAGCTGCAGTAACTCCTGCATGCCCGCCATCTCCCCGTGATATCCAGGATGGTAACAACCCTGATTCCATTGGGAAGGATCGTAACCCATCCCCGGTCCATAGCCCATACCGGGACCGTAACCCATGCCGGGGCCATAGCCCATACCCGGACCGCAACCCATACCCGGTTCATATCCACCCGGACAGGACCAGTCCGGATAGTACATACCATTATCACTGCCGTATCCCAACCCATATCCGCTTTCCAGGTAATAAGGATCACCGAAATTATACGGCAGGTTCAGTTCATCTCTTTGCACCGGTACCTTAATCCCCCTTTTTTACAAAATTTAGTATTCATACTGCATTGTATGTGAGTACAGTTAAAAAGGTGTCGTTGGCCCCTTTCCGGACCGGGCAGCCTCCAAGGCCAGTAGCTTTTCTTTCATAGGCAAGCCACCGCCAAAACCGGTCAGCTTCCCGTTGGAACCGATCACCCGGTGACAAGGTACCACAATCGGCCAGGGATTATGAGCCATGGCCTGTCCTACGGACCTGGAACCCCTCGGGTTTCCCACCTGTTCCGCCAACCATTTATAGGTCCTGGTCTCCCCGTAAGGTATCTCCATAGTCTTTTGCAATACCCTTTGACGATAAGGGGTTACCAGATGCCACTTTAAACTAAACCTGCTAAAATCAAAAACTTCTCCCCTGAAGTAACGATCCAGCTCACGGGCCAGGGTAGTGAAAAAAAGAGCATTCTCCGTCAAGGAATTGGTTGAGGCTTGCTTATGCAATTCTTGGTTAATCGCTTCCCGGCCGGTTTTGGGTAAAGCAATGTATGCCAATCCCTGTTCATCACCCAAAGCGCCCATCCAACCCCAATCCATACACCAAATAGCATAATACACCTGAACCCCTCCGTTCTTGAAAGAGAATTAAATATTAATTATTTCTCCCATGGGAGGGCATTCCCCTTTTCCCACCGGCAACCGGGGAAATTATTGTTGTTCAGCCAGAAATCTGATGATACCCGCCGCAATGGCCTGGGCCAAACTTTGCTGGTAAGCAGGATCATTCAGCAACTTTTCCTCAGCCGGATTAGTTATAAAACCCGCCTCTACAATGACCGCTGGGATTGACGCCTCCTGCAGGAGATAGGCGGAAGTAAGAGACAAGGCCTGCCTGCTGGTATTCCCCAGCCGGGACCGGATCTCTTCCTGTATGGCCACGGCCAGTGACCTGTTAGCTTCACTTTGGGGATGGTAGAAAACCTGGGCTCCCCGCCAACGGCTGCCGGAACTGTTCATGTGAATGCTGACCAGCAAATCAGCTTTGCTTTCCCGGACTATTTTCAGCCTGTTGCTCAGGTCCCGGAACTTTTTGGTTCCCTCACCCGGGGTCACCAAATCTACATCCCGGTCCCTGGTCAGCACCACCTTGGCTCCTGCTTGCTCCAATGTCTCCTTGAGTTTAAAAGCAATAGCCAAGTTCAAATCCTTTTCCAAAGTGCCGCCGGCTCCTTTTGCTCCCGGATCATAACCTCCATGGCCTGGATCAACAGCAACAATTCTACCGGCTACTGCCCCATTGAAAACCTGCTTTAGGCCTACTTGATGAACCGTCTGTAAGTTTACATAATACAAAGAGCCGGCAACCACCAGCACCAGACCCAAGACACCGGCACCTATAGTTATCATGGTTTTTAAATGCCATGCTTGAAAAACAATCCTGCCCAATCCGCTTTCACCCCTAATGTCTTCTTGCTATTAAATTCTTCCGAATCTCCGATCTCTCCCGGTAGGAGACAAAACATGCTACCCCTAATTGGTACGCACGGTGAACAGGGTTTAGAACCCACTATAATCAAATAAAAAAAGTGAAGTGTCGCAGATTCCCCTGCAAACACTTCACCATATCGGACAAAAACATCATGTGCTGCTTCCAAATTGATACAACCTCATTCTCCCGGTCTGTAACAACAGAATTAACGCTTGGAAAATTGCGGTGCCTTCCGGGCTTTTTTCAAGCCGTATTTCTTTCTTTCCTTCATTCTGGGATCCCGAGTCAAGAAACCGGCTTTTTTGAGTACGGGGCGGAGCTCGCCGTCAGCTTCCAGCAAAGCCCGGGCAATACCCATCCTAACCGCACCGGCCTGTCCGGTGGTGCCACCGCCGTGAACGTTAACCAGCACATCAAAACGGCCAAGGGTATCAGTCAATTCCAGCGGCTGTCGAACGATCATTTCCAAAGTCTTAGCATTGAAATATTCATCAAGGGGACGGTTATTAATCAGCATTTTCCCGTCACCGGGAACCAGTCTCACCCTGGCAACGGCTTTTTTCCTGCGTCCCGTTCCATAGTACTGCACCTGTGCCAAACTTAATCCTCCCTTCCCTTAACCTCTTAATTCCCATTGTTCCGGTTTTTGCGCCTGATGAGGATGGCTGTCTCCACGATAAACCTTCAGCTTCCTGTACATAGCACGTCCCAATGGGTTTTTGGGGAGCATCCCCTTAACGGCCAGCTCTATTACCTTTTCCGGTTTATTGGCCAGGAGTGTTTGGTAGTCAGTGCTTTTCAGGCCGCCAGGATAGCCGGAGTGTCTTCTCCACTTTTTCTGTTGCAGTTTATTGCCGGTCAAAACTACTTTTTCTGCATTGATCACGATGACAAAATCCCCTGTATCAACATGGGGAGTAAAAATCGGTTTGTGTTTTCCCCTAAGGATCGAGGCCACCTCTGTTGAAACGCGGCCTAAAGGTTTATTGGCAGCATCAACGATGTACCATTTTCTTTCTACCTCGTGGGGCTTAGCCATAAAGGTAGTAGTCACTGTCGTCCCTCCTTACATCTCAAGTGGCTCTCATACATTATCACCTGCTAACGGGGCTCTGGTAGCATGGAGAAAAATGTATAGAAAAACCACCTTAGTTATTGTAATCCACGCATCCGGCAATGTCAAGCTTTAATGAGATACTTGACTGACCGCGCTGCTACGTTTTTTTACAAATTGAAAAGTAATGGCAAGTCCCAAGACAGCTAACCCGATCAAGTCGGGCTGGATTTGCGGATGGATCATCATGAGACCTCCTACCAATAGCATCAGCCGTTCAAACAAGGAAGTGCCGGCAAACAGAAAACCGGCCATAGCAGACCCCAAACCAACCATTCCGATCAATGCCGTTGCGATAATGCGAATAACCTCAAATGCAGTGGTATCAATTAACAGCATCTGGGGGGATAAGACAAAAATATACGGAATGATAAAGGCCGTGATCGCCAATTTAAAGGCATTGACTCCGGTAACCATGGGATTTCCTTTGGCGATACCTGATCCCGCATATGCTGCCAGGGCAACCGGAGGCGTGACATCAGCAATAACGCCGAAGTAAAAACAAAACATGTGAGCAGGCAAAACAGGCACTCCCAGAAGCATCAAGGTCGGTGCGGCAATGGTGGAAGTGATTACATAGTTAGCGGTGGTGGGAATGCCCATTCCCAACAGTAATGAAGCAGTCATGGCCAACATCATGGTGGGCAGTAACATTCCCTGGGCCAAATCTACCAATACTGTGGCCAGTTTCAGGCCCAAACCTGTTAAGGTAACCACCCCTACGATAATGCCGGCACAGGCACATGCTACCAGTACCCCCAGAGCCGCCCTAGCCCCGGCCTCCAGTCCTTCCAGCACTCCCCTCCAAGAGATCCGGGTAGACTTGCGAATCAGAGAAGCACCTACGGCCAATATAATACCCACCAACGCAGCACGCATAGGAGTGTACTGTTTAACCAACAAAACAACTATGGCTACCAGTGGGATGACCAAATGACCCCGGTCCAATAAAATCCGCTTGATCTTGGGCAATTCATCCCGGTTCAGGCCACGTAATCCATTTTTCTTAGCCTCCAAGTGGACTCCAATCCAAATCCCCGTAAAATAGAGTAGGGCCGGTATGGCTGCCGCTTTGGCCACTTCAATGTAAGGAACGCCTACAAATTCCGCCATGAGAAAAGCTGCCGCACCCATAATAGGAGGCATCAGCTGTCCTCCGGTGGAGGAAGCGGCCTCAACAGCCCCGGCAAACTCAGGCTTATATCCCAGCTTTTTCATCATCGGAATGGTAAAACTACCGGTACCGGCCACATTGGCTACAGAACTGCCGGATACGGTTCCCATCAGACCGCTGGACAAAACAGCCACTTTAGCCGGCCCCCCTGTAGCCCAACCGGCTATGGCATTGGCCAAATCAATAAAGAATTGCCCCAAACCGGTCCTTTCCAAATATGCACCGAACAGAATAAACAAGAAAATGAATGTAGAGGAAACCCCCAGCGGTATGCCCATGATACCTTCGGTGGTATAGAATAAATGCCCTACTAATCTTTTCAACGAGGCTCCCTGATGGGCAAAGCTACCGGGAATATAGGGGCCCAGAACCGCATAGAGCAGAAAGCCCAGAGCAACGATCACAATGGGCCAACCTACCACCCGTCTGGCTGCCTCCACCACCAAAGCCACCGCAATTATACCAACGACCAGGTCAGTGGGAGTAACCATGCCGGCCCGCATGACCAGCTCATGGTAATTTACTACTATATAAAGAGGGGCTGCCGCTCCAAGACAAGCCAGAATCAAATCAAACCAGTGAAGTTTGTGGCGAGGCCAACTCTTACGAGTAGGGTAGAGTAAAAACACCAGGCACAAGCCGAAAGCCAAATGAACGGAACGCTGCAAATGGGCGTCCAACACTCCGAAAGCCGCCGTGTACAATTGAAATAGAGAAAAAGTAATTGCGATGGCAGTTACAAGCTTGGCTGCAAGACCAAACAGGTGCCTGTAATCAGATTCCTGATCATACTGGGCCATTATTTCTGCCGTCTGTAGGTGATCATTACTGGGATTATGGCTCATCGACTGTATTCCTCCCTTCGATAGTTAATTAAACAATCTATCTATTCCCCTTTCAATTACTCTCACTGTCACCAGCGTACCGGCTCCCACATAATCAGTCAATAGATACCTACCTTGTCGATGAAGCAGACAATGCTTCGTTAACGGGTGGGGCCTGATTTGCAGTTGGTTGAATACACGGTTTAACCCCTCCAGCACAAGTTTACCGTCAACTTCCTTCAACTCCCCTTCCTCCGGCAAAAAGGGAGTACCCACACCCAGGGAAGTGAATTCAGTAGCCACCAGCATTAATTGGCCTTTAGCCGAAACTTGGAAAATCTCATTGACCGGTGTGCGGTGAACTGAGTGGGAATAACTCAGGGTGAATTTTTCGCCTTCGTCAAGGGGTAATGTTAATTGAACAACGCCACTCTCGTCTACCAACTCAAGATAATAGGGAGACCCAAAATCGAAAAAGCCAAACAAAATACCGGTAATTGCGATTATGAATATGAACAGATAGCGGAAAACAGTTGGGCCGGACACTTGCAAGTATCCGGCCCTGTCCTTAATTATGCTCTCAATCAAGGTTTACTTCCCTTCGAAAAATTGTTGGGCCCCTGGATGCAGCTCTATAGGCATTCCCTCAGTAGCGGTTTCCTGTTTGATTTGTGCACCCACTGAGTGGGCCGCTTCCAGTCTGTCCAAGTTACTGTATAAGGCGTCCATCATCTGATAAACTAATTCCTGGTCCAGGTTGTCACCGGCCACTAACATAGCCATAACGGATACCGCCTTAACTTCTTCGTCTTGGTTGGGATAAGTTCCAGCCGGAATTGGTGTTTCAGTGTAAAAAGGATACTCGGCAATCAAATCGGCAATTAATGCATCAGTTAAGGGAATCAGCTTAACGCCTCTGGAGGCAGCAATATCCTGAACAGCAGCGGTCGGGAAACCGGCGGTAACGAAAGCGGCATCCACATTGCCGTCTTTCAAGTTGCTGGCAGCTTCCCCAAAGGATAGATATTGTACAGTAATGTCATCGTAAGTAATGCCTGCTGCCCCCAAAATCTGACGGGCATTTGCCTCTGTTCCGCTGCCGGCTGCACCCACGGCAACTTTCTTGCCTTTCAGATCTTCCACGGAATTAATATTAGCCGAGGCCAGAGTAATAATCTGGACCGTTTCCGGATATAGGGTTGCCAAGCCTTTTAGACCTTCATACTGATTGCCTTCAAACATTTCGGTTCCGTTTACGGCATAATAAGCAATATCATTTTGCACCAAAGCAATTTGGGCTGAATTATCTCTGATTAAGTTAATATTGGCTACCGATGCTCCTGTGCTTTGGGCACTGGCATTGACCCCATCAATATTACGATTGAAAATATCGGCCATGGCACCGCCTAACGGATAATATGTTCCGGAGGTACCACCGGTAGCGATATTAATAAAGGTGGTTTTTCCTTGTGGTTGGCTGCTTTGTTCCTCCTGGGAACCCGGTTGCTGGCCCCCTCCACAGCCAACTAATGCCACCAGCATCATCAATATCAAAGCGATTATTATAATTCTCTTTTTGGTAAACATATACACCCTCCTTTATTTATCCATCATAGTATTCTTCATAATAATCAAATTCCCTCCCCAAATCCTCCTTTCCAATTATTTATCTTTTTTATTGTACCATAATTGGCTTTACCAGCTAATGGTAACATATGGTGTAATTGACAGTCAACCTGCTTCTTTCAAATAGCTAAGCAGCGTTTGGCAATCAAATTCCGGTATTCCTTCCTCAATTTCAGGCTGCCGGGACCAACAAGGCCCCCGTTGATGACTTTATCATCTACCCGAATCACAGGCAGTACATCTATGCCTGAGGCCGTCAGAAAAGCTTCATCTGCCCCGTACAACTCCTCAGGGGTAAAAGCCTTTTCGGTCACCGGAATACCCAGTTCCCGGCACAGCTCAAGGACATGCATCCGGGTAATGCCAGGCAATATTTTCTGATCAGCCGGAGCAGTTCTCACTTGCCCCTGGGAAACGATAAAGACATTGGATACAGAGCCCTCGGTTATATAACCGTCTTTACATAATATCGCTTCAAAAGCATTATGATCAAGAGCTTCCTGCTTAGCCAGCACATTGGGCAGCAAATTCAAGCTCTTGATGTTGCACCGGCCCCAGCGCAGGTCCTGTACCAGATGGGCAGTTACCCCTTTTTCCGCGATTTCGTCAGGCAGGGTCGTGCCCTCCCGGACGGTAATCACCAGATTGCCGGGCACCGACGGGGGAGGAAAAGCATGGCCTCTAGGAGCGGTGCCCCTGGTCAAGTGATAATAGATTACCGCATTTTGATAGCCTGACCTGCGCAGGGCTTCGTGAATCAAGTCAGTGACTTCTGCTCTTGTATAAGGGCAGTTCAACCTAATCATTGCCATGCTGCTAAAAAACCGGTCCAGATGTTCTTCCAGGGCAAAAGGTACACCGTCAAAGGCATAAACCACCTCATAGACCCCGTCGCCGAACTGGTGGCCCCTGTCTTCCACGGGGATTCTTGCCTCTGCCAGGGGTACAAATTTGCCGTTTACAAAAGCGATTTCACTCATTGATTCACTTCCTTCAAATTTTATTTATCTTTGCAGACAACGCTGCAATGGGGGAACCGCCTGCTTTTTTCTTGACATAACTCCCGGCAGAAACACACTGTTTTCGCCCGGAGGAATATTGAAAGCCAATTCGACACCATGACCGGCAGATCCTGCAAATTGCAATTCAAAACATTTCATCCCGCTAATAGACCACCTGTTCCAAACACAGCCCTTTGGCCGGAGCAGTGGGACCTGCCAAAGTACGATCCTGGGCTGAAATCAATTCAGCCATGTAACCGGAGGGGAGTTTGCCCCTGCCAATTTCCAGCAAAGTTCCTACAATAATCCGGACCATGTTATACAGAAAACCGTCGGCGGTAATGTTTACATAAATCAAAAAATCCGACTGGCAAATCTCCAGCGCCTTAACGGTCCGCACAAAATTCTTCACTGAACTACCGCTGGCACAAAAACTGCGGAAATCATGGGTTCCCAGAAGAAGTTTTGCCGCCTCCTGCATGGCCGGCAAATCCAGTTGGTAGGAAATATGGCAGGCATAGTTCCGCAGGAACACATCCGGTACCGGGCCACAATCAATGGTATAACGATAGGTTTTTTCCCTGGCCTGGTACTGGGCATGAAAGTCCGGAGAGACTTCCTCCGCTCCATAAAAGCGAATATCCGGGGGTAAAACGCTGTTCAAAGCCGCCGGAAAACGGGGGACGGGAACCCGGCTGTCCGTGGCAAAATGAATCACCTGTCCCCGGGCATGGACCCCTGCATCGGTCCGCCCGGCCCCGGTTACCCTGATCCTTTCTCCGGTAATCAGGGCCAGGGCTTTCTCCACGGTGCCCTGGATGGTCTTTACCC
>JAAZDD010000010.1 GCA_012512955.1 Clostridia bacterium | reverse complement strand
GCCCCAGGTTGTTACCGAGCTTACGGGAATTACCCAGGAACAGGCCGATGCCGGTGAACAAGCCAGCGTGGTGATCAGGGATTTTCTTGACTTTGCCGGCACCTGCATTTTTGTGGGCCATTCAGTTGAGTTTGATTTTTGTTTCTTGAACTGCAAGTTGAAACAGTTGGGCTGCCGGACCTTTAATCATCCTTACCTGGATACTTATTGGTTGGCTAGGGCTGTGTATCCCTGCTATGCGGACCTGTCCTTAGACGGATTGCTGAAAATTTTTCAACTGGAACCGGTGGGGCGCCATACAGCCTTGGGAGATGCCCTATTAACCGCTCAAGTGTTGCAAAGACTTCTCGCTAAACTTAATTCACAACGGTTCTATGATTATATCGACCTGCGTAATTTCGTGCAAAGCCAAAACATGCAGCAGGTCCTGACCGGCGTCAGGACGCTGGGATTTTAAAGCTAGAATACAGAATATTCTAAACTGATTCTTATCTTTGGACCCGCCCGGAGCCATCACCTTGCATCAACGTTTCCACTTCTTTTCCGGATACCAGGTTGAAGTCACCGGGTACAGTCTGCTTGAGGGCAGAGGCTGCCGTCGCAAATTCCAATGCAGTCTGAGGTGCCATGCCGGTAAGCAGGCCGTAGATGAGACCTGAAGCAAAGGAATCTCCGCCTCCCACCCGGTCAACCAGATGAATATCATATTGGCGTGAATAATAGGCTGTCTGCCCGTCATAGAGCATGGCCGACCAACCGTTGTCGGAGGCGGAACGGCTTTCCCGCAAGGTGGAGGCGACAAATTTAAAATTAAACCGGTTCATCAACTGCTGTGCCACTTCTTCATATGCCTTGTGATTTATTTTACCCCTAGTAATATCCGTGTTTCCGGCTTTGATGCCAAATACCTTCTCCGCGTCTTCTTCATTGCCGATGCACACATCCACATAAGGCATCAGTTTGCTCATTGTCTTGTTGGCTTCTTCGGGAGACCAGAGTTTTTGGCGGTAATTCAGGTCCACTGAGACGGTCAGCCCCATTTCTTTGGCGGTCCGGCAGGCATTAAAGGTGGCAGTGGCAGCCTTACTGCTGAGAGCCGGGGTGATGCCGGTAAAATGGAACCATTTTGCTCCGGCAAATATCTCCTGCCAGTTAAAATCCTTTGGGTCTGCCTCCGCAATGGCCGAGTGTTGCCGGTCGTAAATGACTTTGGAGGGGCGCTGGGCGGCTCCCGTCTCCAGGAAATAGATACCCAGGCGATTACCTCCCCTAGCGATGAAGCGGGTATCCACCCCAAAGCGGCGAAGCTGGTTGATGGCCGACTGCCCTATTTCATGGTCCGGTACTTTAGTCACAAAAGCAGCGTCAAGTCCATAATTAGCCAGGGACACAGCCACATTTGCTTCCCCGCCCCCATAGCAGACTTCAAAAGCGCTTGCCTGAACAAATCGCTGATGTCCCGGAGGGGAAAGCCTTAACATGATCTCTCCGAAGGTGATTACTCGTGTCATGGTAAAACCTCCTGTCTTATCTTTTCCTCGCTTCTTTTATTTTGGTGACAAACTGCCTGGCGGTTTCCGTAATCATGGCATAATTGCCTTCTTTAGCTCCGGCAGTTAATTCGCTGCCCACACCTACTGCCACACACCCGGCTTCGATCCATTCCTTGACGTTATCCAGGCTTACCCCTCCCGTAGGCATCAAGGGCGCCTGGGGCAGGGGTCCTTTGAGAGCCTTGACAATTTTGGGACCGAAAAGGCTGCCGGGAAAAATCTTAATAATATCCGTTCCTGCCTCCAAGGCGGTGATTACTTCCGTGGGAGTGATACAGCCGGCCATGTAGG
>JAAZDD010000082.1 GCA_012512955.1 Clostridia bacterium | reverse complement strand
TTCAAACTCCTGGGCATTAACGGCTGCTTCTTTCTCGATTTTGATTTTTTCATACTGTGCTTCCAGTTCCTTGCTCTCCGCCGGTGCCGTATGCATATCCAATCTTACCCTGGAAGCGGCCTCGTCGATTAAATCGATGGCCTTGTCGGGCAAGAAACGATCAGTAATGTAACGATCAGACAGCTTGGCAGCGGCCTCAATGGCCTCATCGGAAATTTTCACCCGGTGATGGGCTTCATAGCGATCCCTAAGCCCTTTCAGGATGGCGATGGTTTCCTCCACCGAGGGAGCGCCCACCTGAATTGGTTGGAAACGTCTTTCCAAAGCGGCGTCCTTCTCAATATGCTTCCGGTACTCATCCAAAGTAGTTGCCCCAATGGTCTGCATTTCCCCCCTGGCTAAAGCAGGTTTGAGAATGTTGGCAGCATCAATGGCGCCCTCCGCCGCTCCGGCACCGATTAAAGTGTGCAACTCATCGATGAACAGGATCACATTGCCTGCCTCCCGGATTTCATCCATCACCTTCCGCAGTCGTTCTTCGAATTCGCCCCGGTACTTGGAGCCTGCTACCAGACTGGATAAATCCAGGGTCACCACTCTTTTGCCGATTAAAGTTTCCGGCACCTTCCCGTTGACAATCAACTGGGCCAGCCCTTCGGCAATGGCCGTTTTACCTACCCCGGGTTCCCCGATCAGCACCGGATTGTTTTTAGTCCGGCGGCTCAACACTTGAATAACCCTCTGGATCTCCTGGTCACGGCCAATGACCGGATCCAATTGCCCGTCCCTGGCCATCCTGGTTAAGTCCCTGCCAAAATTGTCCAAGGTAGGAGTATTGCTCTGGGCCTTTCCTTTCTTGACAGATCCCGCAGCCTGAACCGATCCCGGGCTGCCTGACAATCCCCCGCCAAAAAACTGGGCCAGGTTAAAAGGTTGAAAACCCTGCTGGGTTCCACCGCCTAAAATTTCATTGACCTGACTGCGGACCTTGTCCCCGGTTACTCCTAAATTGGCCAGTACCCGGGCGGCCACTCCTTCACCTTCGCTGATCAAGCCCAACAAAATATGCTCCGTACCGATATAGCCTACTCCCTGATTTCTTGCTTCCTCATAAGCCAGTTCCAAGACTCTTTTGGCCCTGGGGGTCAGCACCAATTCCGATTTGGGGGTGGCATCTCCCTGGCCAATCAGTTGCAGCACCTGCTCTCTGACCACTTCTCCGTTGATGCCCAAGTTGGCCAAAGACCTGGCGGCCACTCCTTGCCCCTCATTAATCAAACCCAGCAGCAAATGTTCCGTACCCACGGCAGGATGTTTAAGCTGTCTCATTTCCACTTGAGCCAACTGTATCACTTTTTGCGCTCTTTCTGTTAAGCGATCCCACATGGTATTACCTCCTTTGTGTCATGAGTTTATTGCGGATGACTTCCGCTCTGGTAAGATCTCTTTCACCGGCGTTCATTTTTCGCGACTGGCTTCCCTGTAACAAACCCGGCTGAATAAAAGAAATCATTTCATTTAGGATCCGGGGATCCACGCCGGTAA
>JAAZDD010000081.1 GCA_012512955.1 Clostridia bacterium | reverse complement strand
TCCACGCAACCAAGATATAGAGATTATAGCATAGACAAGGGCAAAAATCAATTATTCCATCCTGTAATTGCTGGAAAACTGGCGGAGGGGGTGGGATTCGAACCCACGGCCCCTTTCGGAGTCACTGGTTTTCAAGACCAGCTCCTTAAACCGCTCGGACACCCCTCCCAGTTCACTCTACCAGTAAACGCAAAATAGAGTATAACACAAAAACAAGGTGGGTGTCAATGCCGGGACAAGAACTCCGGCCTCTTGGTTAAAAATTTCCTTTGGCGCTCTTTTGCTCCTCATGGAAGGGAAAAAAGTACTTGTTAATGGCCAAGGCGACAATAATGCCTACGGCACTGTCGATAATCCTGTTCAGGGAATAGACGAAGGGAGACAACTGCTCCGTTCCCTCCCCCAGGGTAATCAGAACCGACAGGAAAACAATACAGGCATTGGTTACCGCCCCTTTATTGTCCATCAAATTCAACAGGTAGATCACCAGCACAATGCCGGCACAGATGATGATCGCTTCCAGGGCAAACAGGTCAACCACACTGATGGCCATATTTTTCAGGTAAAGAAACGGAATGCCCAGCAGGCCGCCCACTACGGTGCTCATCATCCGGTCCTTGCCCAATTGAAAGGAAACTTCCATGGTGGGGGCAAGGCAGATGATGACGGAGATACAGGCAAAAAAGACATAGGGCCTGTTAAACAGCTCATACAGCAAAATGCAGACGAAAACCCCTAAAGCCGTTTTTAAATTGCGCAAACCGATACCCGGAAGTCTAAATTTCTTCATCATTTGTTGATTTGATCACCTGAACATCTTTCTTGCTTATTTTTTGGGAGCAATAACTTCAATGCCCCCCATATAGGGCCTGAGCACTTCCGGAATCCGGACGGAGCCGTCACTTTCCTGGTAGTTTTCCAAAATAGCGGCTACGGTACGCCCGACCGCAATCCCGGATCCGTTCAGGGTATGGACAAAACGAGGTTTATTTTTCCCTTCCCGGAAACGGATATTGGCGCGGCGAGCCTGGTAATCCTCAAAGTTACTGCAGGAAGAAATCTCCCGGTAATTGTTAAAGGCCGGCAGCCATACTTCCAAATCGTAGGTTTTCGCCGAGGAAAAACCGAGATCACCGGCACAGAGATTAACTACCCGGTAAGGGAGGCCCAGCAGTTGCAGTACTTTTTCCGCATCCCCGGTCAGTTTTTCCAGTTCCTCGTAAGAATGATCGGGATGGGCGAATTTCACCAGTTCCACTTTATTAAATTGGTGCTGCCTGATTAAACCCCGGGTATCCCTGCCGTGGGCACCGGCCTCGGCCCGGAAGCAAGCACTATATGCACAATGATAAATGGGCAATTGGCTTCCGTCAAGTATCTCATTGGCATAAATATTGGTCACCGGCACTTCCGCCGTGGGAATGAGGTACAGGTCATGTTTTTCCACTTTAAACATGTCCTCGGCAAACTTGGGTAGCTGACCGGTACCGGTCATGCTGGCACTGTTGACCAAAAAGGGCGGAAACAGTTCTTCATAACCATGTTCGCCGGTATGGAGGTCCAACATGAAATTGATGAGAGCCCGTTCCAATTTGGCACCCAGACCCCGGTAAAAGGTAAAGCGGGCACCGGTTACTTTGCCGGCTCTTTCAAAATCCAGAATACCCAATTTCTCGGCAATTTCCCAGTGGGCTTTGGGGGTGAAAGCAAATTGCCGCGGTTCTCCCCAGCGCCTTACTTCTTCATTATCCTGATCACTTAATCCCTCCGGTACCGTTTCATGAGGGATGTTGGGGATATTTAACAAAGCAACCTGGATATCCTCTTCCATGTTTTTCAGCTGCTCGTCCATCTCTTTGATCTGCTGGGAAACCGCCCTCATTTCCTCAATCAGATCCTGGGCCTCTTCTCCTGCTTTCTTCTTTTGGGCAATGGTTTCCGAGACTTTATTGCGGCGGCTTTTCAACTGCTCCACTTCCGCCAAATGCCGGCGCCGCTCTTTTTCCAAGGCCAGAAACCGGTCCAATCCCATTTCCATTCCTCTTATTTGCAAACCCGCCTGAACCAGTTCCGGATTCTCCCTGACGAATTTTACATCAAGCACTGGACTGTCTCCTTCCATCTTTTTTTTAAATAAAAAAACTCGCCCCAATCAGGGACGAGAATAGTCTTCCCGCGGTACCACCCTGGTTAACCGCCCTTCTTTGGACAGTTCACCTCATAGCCGGATAACGGTCAGCCGCCGGTTAGAGCTTAACCCGTAAAACGGTTTTCACTCCCCCCTCCAGGTTGCTGCGAGACATTGTCTCCGGCCGGTTTGCACCCACCACCGGCTCTCTGCATCGAGAGAACAATCCTCAGGACCTTTCACCGGGTTGTTCCTTTAATTTTGTTCTAGCTTACTATAAAATCTGCCAAAATGCAACTTTTCTTATTCAAAATTGTCCTCCACCATCTGGAGAAAATAGGCTGAGGGCCTGGTTTCCCCTTTTTCCGTAAAAAAAGCGGAAGCAAGCATGTTTCCCTGGCGAGCCATGATGATTTTACCCCGGTAGTAAGCCATAATGCCCACCTGCGGCTCTACCTGGGTAATATAGGCCGGCCGGTGGAAAACAGCCCGTACCGGCTCAAAGCCAAAAGCCTGGATATATAACGGGGCAAAATACCGGCCCCCGCTTACTTCCCGCTCGGCAACCACATCCATCACATCCAAGGAGGCCAGCACCCTGTCCTTTTTGGTTTTAGCCATTAAGTACAGGCCTGCCCCCATCCCCCAAACAGGCATTCCTTTTTGGATTTGAGTTTGAAGGAAACCGATCAGGTTGTTTTCCGTTAAATAGGAATGCAAAGCAAAAACGTCGTTACCTGCCAACAAGAGGCCATCTATTTGAGCGGCTTGCTCCGGCTGTTTAACTGGGGTGATTTTTGCCGGTTTATTCCCCCAAAAACCGGCGGGCAGCAAATCCTCCGGGACGGAGATGATACCGATCCGCATCAAATTCTCCCTTCTTAGTCTTCCTCCTCTTCCTTAACCACTACTTTGGCCATGGTCATGACCCGGTGGCCATCATCCACCTTCATGAGGGTAACCCCTTGGGTTACCCGGCCGGTTTCGGAAATATCAGCAACAGCCAGTCTGATAATAATACCTTCACTGGAAATCAGCATTAGTTCCTCATCAGGCTGGACCACGGAAATACCAATTACTTTGCCGTTTCGCTCCGACATCCTCAAAGCCAAAAGACCTTTTCCCCCTCTGGACTGGGGCCGGTATTCCTCCAAATTAGTCCGTTTTCCAAAACCGTTTTCCGTCAGCACCAATAAATCAGCATCCTCCCTGACAATATCCATGCCGACGACCTGATCACCCTGAGCAAGATTGATTCCTTTAACGCCCCGGGCGGCTCGTCCCATGGCCCTGACCTGTTCTTCCGGAAAACGAATGGCCATTCCTTCCTTGGTACCTAAAATAATCTCTTTTTCCCCGTCAGTCAGTTTAACGCCGATTAATTCATCATCCTCATCCAGATTAATGGCGATCAATCCTTCTTTCCGGGATGTGCTGAACTGCTCCAATTCCGTCTTTTTGACAATACCTTTCTGGGTGGCCATAAACAGGTAACCCTCTTGGACGAAATCGCTGACGGGAATAATGGCCGTAATTACCTCTCCTTTGGCTAAAGGCAAAAGGTTGACAATGGCAATGCCCCTGGCCGTTCGACTTGCTTCCGGGATCTCGTATCCTTTTAACCGGTAAACCTTTCCTTTATTAGTAAAAAACATCAGGTAATGGTGAGTGGTAGCCACAAACAGGAGTTCTACAAAATCATCTTCCCGGGTGGTCAGACCGGTGATCCCCCGGCCGCCTCTTTTTTGGCTCCGGTAAGTGGCAAGAGGCATTCGTTTAATATAACCCCGGTGAGTCACGGTGATCACCACATCTTCTTCGGCGATCAAATCTTCAATATCAATTTCTTCTTCCTCCGGGCTGATCCTGGTTCTCCTGGCATCACCGTATTTGGCTTTGATGGCCAGCAACTCATCTTTGATAATGCTCATCAGCAGTCTTTCGTTAGCCAAAATTTCTTTCAAATGGGCAATCCGTTTGATCAGCTCTTTATATTCTTCTTCCAGTTTATCTCTTTCCAACCCTGTCAACTGGTGGAGCCGCATATCCAGAATGGCATCGGCTTGCTCCTTGGATAAGGAAAATTTGGACATTAAAGCATCCCTGGCCGTTTCCCGGTTAGGAGATTCCCGGATAATTTTGATCACCTGATCCTGGTATTTTAAAGCTATGCGCAAGCCTTCCACAATATGTGCCCTGGCTTCTGCTTTGGCCAGGTCATATTTGGTGCGGCGGGTGACTACCTCTTTCTGGTGTTCCAGGTAGTAATAAAGCATTTCTTTAAGATTGAGCACCTTGGGACGCCCATCCACCAAAGCCAGGTTAATAATGCCGAAACTGTCCTGGAGCTGGGTATGTTTGTAAAGCTGGTTCAGAATAACTTGGGCTACCGCATCCCTTTTCAGCTCAATGACGATTCTCATGCCTGTGCGGTCGGATTCGTCCCTCAAATCAGAAATGCCTTCCACTATTTTCTCCCGCACCAGGTGAGCGATTCTTTCCACCAGTTTCGCTTTATTGACCTGGAAAGGAATTTCCGTCACTACGATTCTCTCCCTGCCGTTGGGCAGGTGTTCAATGGCGGTCTTCGCCCTGATTTTAACAATACCCCGACCGGTGGTATATGCTTCCCTAATGCCTTTGAGACCGAGGATAATACCTCCGGTGGGAAAATCAGGACCTTTGATTTTCCTGGCAATTCTTTCAATGGGTACCTCCGGATCATCAATCAGGAGCACCAACCCGTCAATCACTTCTCCCAGATTGTGAGGCGGAATATTGGTGGCCATGCCTACAGCGATGCCTGCAGAACCGTTGACCAGCAGGTTGGGAAACCGGGAAGGCAGTACCACCGGTTCTTTCAAAGTCTCATCATAGTTGGGCATGAAATCCACTGTTTCTTTGTTAATATCCGCCAGCAGTTCGGCAGTGATTTTGGCCATCCTTACTTCCGTATAACGCATGGCTGCCGGACTGTCCCCATCCACGGAACCAAAGTTACCGTGGCCGTCCACTAAGGGGTAGCGGGTGGAAAAATCCTGGGCCAACCGTACCGTGGCATCGTAAATAGAGGCATCCCCGTGGGGATGGTATCGGGCCATAACCTGACCCACCACATGGGCTGACTTACGATGGGGTTTATCGGCAGTCATGCCCATTTCATGCATGGCGTAGAGAATCCGCCGGTGCACCGGTTTTAAACCGTCCCGGACATCAGGTAAAGCACGTCCCACAATGACGCTCATGGCATAGTCAATGTAGGATTTTTTCATTTCGTCTTCAATATTGACCGGTATTATATTTCCTTGAAAAAGTTGATTCACTGATCTTCACTTCCCTTAAATATCCAGATTTCGAACCTGTTTGGCATGGGCTTCAATGAACTGCCGCCGGGGTTCTACCTTGTCCCCCATGAGAATGGTAAAAATTTCATCGGCAGCCATGGCATCCTGGGTGGTCACTGCCAACAGGGTTCTGGTTTCCGGATTCATGGTTGTTTCCCATAATTGCTCCGCCTGCATTTCCCCCAAACCTTTATATCTTTTCACTTCGTATTTCTTGTCCTGCAAGTTTGCCAGGTATTTTTCCAATTCTTCATCGGAATAAAGATACTTGACTTTATTGCCTACCTTCACGCTGTACAGGGGGGGCTGAGCAATATAGACGAACTGGTGCTCAATCAGGGGACGCATATACCGGTAAAAAAAGGTCAGGAGCAAAGTGCGAATATGGGCACCGTCTACATCGGCATCAGTCATGATGATGATCCGGTGATAGCGGGCTTTGTTGATATCAAAATCCTCCCCAATGCCGGTACCGAAGGCGGTAATCATATTTCTGATTTCATCACTGTTAAGGATTTTATCTAAACGGGCCTTTTCCACATTCAGGATCTTGCCCCGCAAAGGCAAAATAGCTTGAAAACGCCTGTCCCTCCCCTGTTTAGCGGAACCGCCGGCGGAATCTCCTTCCACCAGGTAGATCTCCGATAAGGCGGGATCTTTTTCCGAGCAATCGGCCAACTTACCTGGCAAACTGCTGACTTCCAGCGCATTTTTCCGCCTGGTCAGTTCCCTGGCTTTCCGGGCCGCTTCCCTGGCCCGGAAAGCATGAACTCCTTTCTCCACTATTTTTTTTGCAATAGGTGGGTTTTCTTCCAAAAAAACTGACAAACCTTCCCCTACAACGGATTCGACGATTCCCCGGACCTCACTGTTACCCAGCTTGGTTTTCGTCTGCCCTTCGAATTGAGGTTCCGGTACTTTGACGCTGATTACCGCTGTCAATCCTTCCCGGATATCCTCCCCGGCCAGATTTGATTCATTTTCCTTCAATAAATTGCTTTTCCGGGCATAGTCATTGACCACTCTGGTTAAAGCGGTTTTAAAACCGATCTCGTGAGTTCCGCCTTCCGTATTGTGAATATTGTTTGTATAAGAAAATAAATTTTCCGTGTAGCCCAGGTGGTACTGTAAACCGACTTCCACACTTACATTGTCTTTGGTCCCGGTAAAGTAGATGGGTTTTGGATGTAAGGGATCTTTATTTTTATTCAAATATTTGATGAAATCAACGATGCCGCCGTTATGCAGAAATTCCTCTTTTACATCATTTCTTTCATCAATAAGCACAATTTTAACACCTTTGTTCAGAAAAGACAGCTCCCGTAAACGGTGAGCCAAAAGATCGAAATCGAAGACCAGTTCTTCAAAAATTTGATTATCGGGCTTAAAAGTGATTTCCGTTCCCGTTCCTTTGGCTTTGCCGATAATCTTTAGCTGGGTTACGGTAATGCCCCGTTCGTAACGCTGGTGATAAATATTGCCGTCTCTCTTTACTTTTACTTCCAACCACTCAGACAAGCCGTTGACGACAGAAACACCTACCCCGTGCAAACCGCCGGAAACCTTGTATTGGCCTCCGCCAAATTTACCGCCGGCATGAAGGGTGGTTAAAGCCACTTCCACTGCCGGAATACCCATTTTCGGGTGAATATCCACGGGGATTCCCCGGCCGTTATCCCTGACAGTGATACTGTTATCAGTTCTGATGATGACATCTATCCGATCGCAATAGCCGGCCATGGCTTCGTCGATACTGTTATCCACTACCTCATAAACCAGGTGATGAAGACCCCTGCTGGACGTACTGCCTATGTACATACCCGGCCTGCGTCTGACTGCCTCTAATCCTTCCAGTACTTGGATCTGACTGGCATCATATCCTTGATCCTTCAATTATGCAAATACCTCCTCATCCATTCCCCATTGCTTGACACGACGAGCTAGGGTTAAAGCGGAAATGGTAGATAAATAATACTTTTGATCAGTGATAATACAGGATTTCGGTTTACTTCCACCCACTGGGGATACCAATTTTCCGTTCCTCTGAGCTATATCCAGCAACTCCTGAACAGGTAAAGACGATGCTACCGTATCTAAATCAATAATGGCGATAATCTCTCTTAGCGGGATGGATTCATCATTGCCGATATGGAGATACATAAAGGCCTCCTCTAGTTAATTTTTCCCTGGTGAACCTGAAAAACACAGGCTTCCGGCATTCCCGGCCTGTCCAGTTGTTCCAAATCAGTTGCGGTGATAATAGTCTGGACAGACTGGGATACCATCGCCAGTAAGTATTGCCTGCGGCTTTGATCCAGTTCGGAGAAAACATCATCTAATAAAAGGACAGGGTATTCCCCCGTCTCTTCTGCCATCAACTTTAACATAGCCAATTTCAATGTCAATACTGTGGTCCGCTGCTGACCCTGGGAACCGTAATGGCGGGCATCTACGTCGTTTAGCAGACAGCAAAAATCATCCCGGTGAGGTCCGACAGAAGTATAGCCGTTACGCAGATCCCTACGTAATGCCTCACTTAATTTGGACTGTAACAGTTCCTGGATTTCCGGCTGGGACCCCATGTTTTCGATAGGAAGATTAGGTTGATAATGGATAGACAGCACTTCCCGGGATCCTGATAATTGATGATGTATTTCTCTGGCAATAGGAGCAAGCTGGAGCAATACTTTATTTCTTTGGACCATGATCAGACTGCCGTAATAGCTTAATTGCTGGTCCCAAACAGCCATTTCCTCAGTGGAAGCATCTCCCCTTTTTAGTAAATTATTTCTTTGGGTTAAAATCCGCTGGTAAGCAGCGGAATAATCATAATAAAGAGGAGTTAATTGAACCAGTTTACGGTTTAGAAAGCGTCTTCTTAGTTCCGGGCCTCCTTTAATCAAATTAAGATCGTCGGGAGTAAAGATGATGGTAGTAAAATGACCAATCAGGCTGCTCAGTTTAGGCAGGGATGTACCGTTTATTTTGGCAATCTTACGCCCTTTTTTCACGGCATGTTCCAGAATGAAAGACCCCTGCTTGTTTTCAATCAAACCTTTCAGTCTGAAAAAGGTTTCCCCCCAGCGGATGAGATCCAAATCCTGATTTTGGCGATGACTCCTGGCTAAACTGAGGAAATGAATACTGTCAATCAGATTGCTTTTTCCCTGGGCATTGGCACCGATTAAAATATTCAGCCGGGGATGAAATGAAATATGTTCATGTGCGTAATTGGTGTAGTTAACCAATTCCAATTCTTTGATTAACAAGGAAAACACCCCTTTATGGGGCCACTGACGGCTGTCTAATTTGCTCAGATACTGCTCCTTACCGGTAAAACGAGATGTAGATAATTTCTTCCGTCAGCCGGTCGGAAAACACCGGGACTTACTGTACCGGTAAGATCAAAGTATACTTCTTCTGCATCGATCACTTTCAGGGCATCCAGAAGATAACGTCCGTTAAATTTTATTTCCACATCTTCTCCTTCAAGATAAATGGGTATTTCCTCATAAGCCCTCCCCACTTCCTGGGAACGTGCTTCCAGTATTAAAGTATCTCCCTTAGTGGCAATTTTTAACACACTGCTGGCCAGCTTGCCGCTGTCCTGGGCGAGTAAGGTCGCCCGGTCCACTCCTTCAAAGAAGGACTTGGTATTAGCTTTGATCCTGGTGGAATACTTGTCCGGGATCACCTGCCGGTAATTGGGGAATTTACCTTCAATGATTCTGCTGACAATGGTAATGGAATCAAATTCAAAAACCACCTGATTGGAATCTACGGCAATGGTGAGAAGATCCTCCTCATCTTCCAGTAACCTGGTCACTTCCATCAGGGTCTTACTGGGAATAATCAGGGACAAAGAACTGTTTACCGCCCCTTGCTCAGGCAATGACAGGGATGAATAAGCCAACCGGTGGGTGTCAGTAGCTACCATGTTGATTGAATTTCCATCCTTTGTTTCCAAATAAATACCGGAGAAGATGGGACGAAGGTTGTCCACTGCTACCGCTGAACTGACCTGTTGAATCGTCCGCCGGAAATCTCCGGCATTCACCTGAATTTCCTGTTGCCTTTCCAGGACCGGTAAGTCAGGATAGTCGGAGGGATCCATGCCGATAAGCTGGGTTTCTGACTTACCGTACTTGAAAACAAACAGCTGTTCCGGAAGCTGCTGTTCTACGGTGATATCCATATTTGGCAGTTTTCTGACCAGATCAAAGAGATAGCGGGCGGACAACAGTGCTTGTCCTGTCCTTTTTACCGGTAAGGGTAACTCGTACTGGATCAATATTTCTCGATCGGTTGCTCTAAAGATCAGCTTCTCCTCCTGGGCCTCAATAAAAACACCGGTAAGGTTAGGTACGGTAGTTTTGGAGGCTACGGCCCGTTGGACAATTTGGATTGCTGCCTGGAGTTTTTCTTTCGGACAGGAAAAATTCATCAAAAGTAACCTCCTTGGTGAAATGTAGGATCTTTATCATCTATAGATCTCAGTAGTAGTAGTAGTAGTGCCTGTGGATAT
>JAAZDD010000080.1 GCA_012512955.1 Clostridia bacterium | reverse complement strand
CGGTAAAACAGTACTCTACCTGCCCCCGGGGATCAATATCTCCCACTTTCATTCCTTGGGGAACCTTAAGCCCTGTTCGCAAAATACCCCTTAATACGCCGCTGATCCGGGCATAGACCGGTTCCTCATCGACTTTAGCAATGATTTGCCCCTGGTGAACCACATCGCCGATTTCCTTCAATCCGCTAAACCGGCCCCCTGAGGGAGCTCTGAGCACCCTTTCCTCATCATAACCGCCTACGTTGCCGGGTATGCCGGTGTTGGGTGCAGCAGTACCTTGCCGGATAACCCGGCCCAGGTAATGGCCTCGCTTCGTCTCTACAACTAAGTCTACATCCTCCCCGGCGCAAAATCCCGGGCCACAACCGATGACCAGAGGAGCCTGTCCCCGAAAAGTACCTAAATTCTTCTTGGCCAGAATGGCATCTACAATAACCTCAGGAGCTAACTCCCGGCGGCACCGTGCCTTAGGATCAATTAACACAGGAATCACCCTGTCCCGGAGCAATGTTTTGGCTTCTTCACTGTCCCTGGCCAAACGGGCTTTCACCCCTTCTACCTCCACCGTACCCTCGTAGACGGCTTCCGCAAAAGCCACTGTGCGCCGGATCACTGTCGGTTCAGGGATTTCCGTCATCACTACATCAAATCCGCTTCGCCAAACCCTTAATGCAACCCCACTTGCTAAATCTCCTGCACCTTTAATCAAGACCAGCATTTGAGCATTCCTCCTTCAAGGGCAGCAGTTTTGCATAAGTCTGGGGGTCATCAATATCCAAGCAAATCCCCGGATCATCTACCTCCAGATAACAGACCTGCTCCTCATTCTCCCTGATTAATCTCCTTGCTCCCTGATCCCCCCGGAGCTCCAGCAATTTGGGAAAAAGCTCTTTTGCAAAAATAACAGGATGTCCGGTTTTACCTTGATAACAGGGAACCAGGATCCGGTGCCGGCCCTGCCGGAAAGTATTGACCATTTTATTGACAGTGTCAGCACTGAGCAAAGGCAAATCGCCTAAAGCTAACAGCACCGCTTCCGTCTCCTGAGATAAAGCCCGTATTCCGGCGTGAATGGAACTGCTCATTCCCTGCTCAAAATCAGGATTATGCACCCAAATTACATCAAGGTCTCCCAGTTTCTTCTTTATTTCCGAGGCCTGGTTGCCCACGATTACAAATATGGGCTCCGCTCCCGCCTGCTGGAAAATTTCGACAGTCCTGCCCAGAATGGTCTTGTTTCCCCAGGGCATCAACTGTTTAAGGCTGCCCATCCTGCTGGCTTGACCTGCAGCCAAAATAACGGTAGCAATCATACTATAGCCTCCACAACCGGCGGTTCCTGCCGTACATTGGTCAGTAGAACCCGTTCTACCCCGCTCTGTTTAAGATACTTTGCCAATTGCCTGGCCCGGGCCACCTTATTTGCGTCAATGCCATTGATCAGGACGGCAAAACCGGCCCCTGCCGGTATTCCTTTCCGGTAGCCTTCCCGGTGAAGGATTACCGTAGCAGCAGCCTCCACGGTCAAGGGCTCATCCAGGGACAGACCGGTCAACCGGGCGATCAAGTGGGGACGGTGAAAATAATCGGCATTGAGGGGCAACCCCAGAGCCCAAGCGCCCACTACGGCAATAACCAATTGGGAGCTCCGGGGGATCACCGGTTCCTGGGCAGCCGGTGCTTTAAAAGGCTTTTTGGCTGCCCCGTCCGCCTCCACCAGCAAATAGCGTTCCCTGTCCCGGCCATGGAGTAAATCCACTTCTTCCGGGGCAATTCCCACGAACTTGTCGGCATCCTGAACAGACCCCACCAATAACAGTTCCCGGTCAGGCAATTCCTGATTGGTCAAATCCTTTCCCGGCGGAAACTGAGAGGTCAACAGCCGGTGCTTATAAGATAAGGCCTCTGCTGCTCCCAACCTGGTTGTGGTAGTGACAATCACTTTTTTCCCCAAGCTATTCAGTTCCTGTGCCAAGCGGCGGATGGTTGATGTTTTTCCCCCACCGCCTACCACACTGATTACATTGATCCCTTGACAATTCAGCTTATGAACTAACATTTTCTTTTAAAAATCTCCCAGATTCAGCTTTTCTTCCAAGGCCCTGGCACAGGGAGTATTAGCCAGTCCTCCTCCGGCTGTTTCTTTTAAGCTGACCGGCATGGATAAGCCAACTTCCCGCATGGCGGAAATAGTATCATCAATGGGAATAACGCTTTTGATACCGGCTAGAGCCATGTCAACGGCAATTAAGGCGTTGGCGGTACCAATGGCATTCCTTTTAATACAGGGTACTTCCACCAATCCCGCCACGGGGTCGCAGACCAGACCCAGCAGATTCTTCATGGCCATGGCCCCGGCATGGGCTGCCTGCTCCGGGTCCCCACCGGCTAACTCCACCCCGGCAACAGCAGCCATACAGGAAGCAGTCCCCACTTCCGCCTGGCAACCCCCGGCTGCTCCGGCAATAAAGGCCTTGGAGCCCACGATAGCACCGACCCCAGCCGCCGTAAATAGGGCATTGATGATGTCTTCCCTTTTGGCGTTGACTTGAGTCCCGATCACATACAGGACTGCCGGCAAAATGCCGCAGGAACCCGCTGTTGGGGCAGCAACTATTTTACCCATGGCACTGTTCACTTCAGCTACGGCCATGGCCCGGGCCACCGCTTCCGCCATGATGGGACCGGATACCGTCTGCTGTTGTTGCCGGGCTTGATCCAGCTTGTAAGCATCCCCGCCGGTCAACCCGCTTTTAGAGCGAATATTTTTATTTAATCCCCGTTCCATGGAAGCCAGCATTACCTCCCAATTATCTTCCATCTGAGCAATGAGCTCCTCCCTGGTCCTACTGCTGCCTTCCATTTCCGCTTCAATGACAATCTCAGCAATTTTTGACTGCCTGGCTAGGGCTTTTTCCACTAAATCCGCTACGGATACAAAACCCACTGCTATCACCTCCTAATCAATGACCGGTTCAAGATAAAAAGCATTTTCAATTTCCTGTAAACTGCGGATGGCCGATACCGTTTTTCCGGGAATGGGATTGTCTGTCTCCACGATCATCAAAGCCTTCCCCTGCCTGCCTTCCCGGGAGACATGCATGCGGGCAATGTTGACTTGGGCTTGAGCCAATAGTTCTGATACTTTGGCGATCATCCCCAGCCGGTCCCGATAGACAGCACAGACGGTATGATACTGGCCGGTCAGGTTGACATCGAAATTGTTAATCTGACTGACCTGAATATTACCCCCGCCAACGGATGAACCTACAATGGTCCGCTCCCTGCCGGTGGCATCCCATACAGCTATTTTAGCCGTATTTGGATGAACAATTCCCAAATCTGCTACGGCCACCTTCACTTGCAGTCCCTCTTTGTCCGCTATTTCCCTGGCGTTAACAATATTTTCATCATCAGTTCTCATGCCCAGAATGCCGGCAATCAAAGCCAGATCCGTGCCATGCCCTTTACCGGTTGTAGCAAAAGAACCATGGAGAAATATTTCAGCCTTCACCGGCTTGGCAGCCAGCACAGCCACAGCCATTCTTCCCAAACGCACTGCACCTGCCGTATGGGAACTGGAAGGCCCAATCATCACCGGACCGACAACATCAAAAACTCCTAGCATCTTCGACACCTCCTTAGCAAAACAGGTTAATTACCGATGATAAGCAAAGCGGCGAATCATAACTGAACCGCCGCCTTGCACAACCAATTTACAGAACTAACCCCGCATTTCTTTGATTTTCTTGTCGTATTCGAAAACCTTTTCGTACTCTTTCTCCCAGAATTCCTGATCCCTCATGGAGTCAATGTACTCTTTGCTGTAACCGAAGGGGAGCCAATCCTTTTCCTTCTGCTCAAAGAGCCGTTCCTTGGCTTCAGCTTTGCGGAAATCATAAATGTGGTCTTCTCCGACCTCATGGAAAACTTCTTTGGCCCAACGAGCCAAAACAAAATCCTCAGTTTCCAAATAGCGCCGTTCCAAATCCTGCAGAACGGAATCGTAACGGTCAAAGCTGTCCGTTGCTACGGTAACAATGTTGTCATCGGGTCCAAGGCGCAGGTATTTAGCCATTTTAATGGCACCCTGGATGTTGCAGATACCGGAAACCCCGAACAATTCTCTCATACCTTCGGCAACTTCCCTGTCAACACCCATATTCACCAAAATATCAGTGCCGTCATGAATTACTTTCAATCCTTTAACACAATCGTCATCTCTAATCAAGGTAACGAAATCGGTATTCAGCACGTTGTGAATCAGGGTGCACATTTTGTCACCAATGCCCTCGATCCTGTGCTGTCCCCGACCTCCGAAAGCCAAAGTAGCACATTCATAGGGTTCAAGAGCTACTACTTTACATTCGGGAAATGCTTTCTTGATTTCATCCCCTGCCCCAATGGTTCCGGCGGAGCCGGGAGCGGAAACAAAGCAGGCAATTCTTCCGTTACCAATGCCTTCTACTGCTTCAATGGCAGAGTTACCGGTCACGTAACGGTGGAAACGATAGTTAGAGGGCAATTCAAACTGGGCAAGGGCTCTGTTTTTGGGATCCTTAGCCAGTTCATGAGTCTTTTGCAAGGTGAGAATAACGTCGGATTCGGTTCCGGGAGTTAAATTCAGCTCAGCCCCGTAGCGCTTAATCCGTTCGTATCTCTCTTTACTCATGTTGTCAGGCATAATCACAACTGCCTTGTAACCCATTAAGTTGCAAATATAGGAAACTCCAATGCCGAAGTTGCCTGTAGAAGGACCAAGGATAGTGTGTTCCCCGGGTAAAATAGTGCCGTCAACACAACCTTCAATTAAAGTGGAGTAGGCAGGACCTACTTTGTGAGAACCGGAAGGAAACTCTTTGCCCAACAGCACCACGATGTTGGCATCAACGCCGGTCAGTGCTTTAGGCAACACAATTTTCCTTACCTTATTATTGGCGTCTTTCCAGGTGATGTTAAACAAGTTGATGGGATCCAGTTCATTCTCATCTTTAGCCTTTAAGGCTTTTTTCCTAACTTCAGGATCGATTTTTTCCGGATGCAACATTTCCTCATAAGTTGGACGAAAAGGAATTGTTCTGTGACTCATTGTATAACCCCTTTTCCTTATATATTTTTTTATATTTGGTTTTTAGCTTTCGCCGTAAAGCGAAACCAATTACCTGCACAGTTAGAATTGCGGCGGTGTAATCGCGGACAGGAATACCAGTTCCTTGTCGCCTACACAGGTTAGTTTGTGCGGAATGTCAGCAAAAAAATAGATGCTGTCGCTTTCCTCCAACACATAAGACTCTTCACCTATAGTAATCTCCATTGTTCCCTGAATGATATAAATAAATTCCTCACCCGGGTGAGACAAAGGTTCATCACAACTGACTGCTCCTACATCCAAACGCCCCATCACTATTTCCATTTGTCTGTTTAAATCAGGAGAAAGCAATTCAAATACTACATGGGTATCAGGAAATTTGAGGATTTTTCGCTCACCACGCCTCACAACAGGACTTGTACTACCGTTATCCAACAGGAAATAAAAAATAGGCACCTCCAAAGCATCAGCAATTTTGCGTAGGGAAGTAATTGACGGTTCTGCCAAATCCCGTTCCACTTGGCTCAAAAAGCTGGCTGTCAAATCGGTCCTCTCTGCTAAGTCTTTCAGACTCATGTTCTTTTCCATGCGCTTCTTCCGGATTTTTTCACCCAGCATGACGGCCCTCCCTTTGTCGCTTAAACATGATGTCTCAACCGGCTGAAATCTGCCTTTAATTATTTGTTAAATATTAAATTCGACTTCATATGCAATAATCCTTCTTCGATTGGCAAATTCTTTTGCGCAAGAAACTGAAACCCGCTGAAAGCGGGTTTACGGTTACAGTTTCTTGCGCAAAATCTCATTAACCAGTTTCGGATTCGCTTGCCCTTTGGAGATTTTCATCACCTGTCCCACCAAGAAACCAAAGGCTTTGTCTTTACCGTTTCGATAGTCTTCAACAGATTTGGGATTGGCTGCGATTACCT
>JAAZDD010000079.1 GCA_012512955.1 Clostridia bacterium | reverse complement strand
CCGGTATACCAAAGACCGCAGTCAACACCCGCTGCCATAACATCGAATCCACCTCATGTCTACAATCTTAACCCTCCGAAACGGCGATCACGGCTCTGATAAGCACGGATGGCTTCCAGAAGGTGTTCTTTTCTGAAATCCGGCCACAAAGTATCGGTAATCCAAAATTCCGTGTAGGCGATTTGCCATAACAAAAAATTGCTGACCCGGTATTCCCCGGAAGGCCTGATTAACAGGTCGGGATCAGGTAAGCCTGCGGTAGCCAAATGTGCCGCCACAACTTCTTCAGTAATAACATCAATTGCCAACTCCCCGGATTTGACCAATTCGGCAATTGCTTTGACAGCCATGACCAGTTCCGCTCTGCCCCCGTAGTTCAAAGCAATGTTCAAAATCAAACGTTCATTATCTTTTGTCTGGTTGACTGCCTTTTTCAATTGACGGACAGCCGGAGCAGGCAGCTTATTGATGTCCCCAATAGGGGTAATCCTGACCCCTTGCCGGTCCAATTCTGCTATCTCTTTTTCCAAATACTCTACCAGCAGTTTCATGAGGATATCTACTTCTTCCTTAGGCCTTTTCCAATTCTCAGTGGAAAAAGCGTAGACCGTCAGGATCTTTACCCCTAAGTCCAAACAGGCTTCTACCATGGCCCGCAGGGATTCCACTCCCTGACGATGTCCCGCTGCCCTGGGAAGTTTCCTTCGCTGAGCCCAGCGACCGTTTCCGTCCATGATAATGGCAATATGAGCAGGTATTTCCGGTTTTTCCTTTTTTCTCTCAGACTTACCTTTAACAAAAGGCACTTGTATCATAACATTCTCCCGATAACTGTATTTTTAGTAACAAACCCCCTCAGCTGAGGGGGTCCAATAACTACTCTTCAACGATTGCATCATTGGGACATGCATCCTGGCATGAACCACACTCTGTGCAAGTATCTTGATCGATGACGAAAATATCATCACCTTCTGAAATAGAACCGCTGGGGCATTCATCAGCACAGATGCCACATGCAATACATTCATCAGTGATACGGAACAATGTTTACACCTCCTTTCCAAGCAGCGACGATTGTTCATAAACAACAACCAAGTCTACCCGACCGTTTAGACTTATTTGCTGTTTGACAATCCGGAGGTTATTCTTCAACTCGGTTTTAGGTGCCTGAGTAACCTGTATTTCCCCTATGACCAAGCCATGCTTCCTAAGCCGGCTGATTCCCTCATTGAGCTCAAGAGCTACTACATCCGGACAGTTACCATCCATAATCAATAAAAACCTCGCCCCTAGACTTCCATAATTTCCGCTTCTTTATTGCTGAGTACCTTATCTACCTGCTCAATATACCGGTCCGTTAGCTTTTGAATTTGCTCCTGGGCCTTTTTTGCTTCATCTTCGGAAATGCTCTTGTCTTTCTCCATGGCCTTAATCCCGTCATTGGCTTCCCGGCGAATATTTCTGATGACCACCCGGAATTCTTCCGCCTTTTTCTTGACTAATTTAACCAGTTCTTGACGGCGTTCCTGGGTCAACTGCGGAATAGCGATTCTAATCACAGTACCGTCGTTGGAAGGAGTCAGATTAAGATCTGATTTTAAAATAGCCTTCTCAATACCGGCGATAACCGATTTATCCCAAGGCTGTATGACCAACAAACGTGGCTCCGGTGCTGAAATACTGGCCAGTTGATTCACCGGCGTCATGGTACCGTAATAGTCCACTTGTACTTTGTCCAACAAGGCCGGGTTAGCTCGCCCTGCCCGAATTGAAGCCAGTTCCTTACGCATGGCCTCAACTGCCTTTTTCATTTTATCCTCGGCTTCTTGGAAAAGCGTTTCAGTCATCATTCTCCCTCCTTACAATTGTACCTATTTCCTCACCCAGTACTACTTTAAGAATATTCCCTTTCTGCTTCAGGTTAAAGACAATGATCGGTATGTTGTTATCCATACATAGGGATGCGGCGGTAGAATCCATAACACCCAACCCTTTATTCAAAACCTCAATATAGCTCAGCCGTTCAAAACGTTTGGCCTGAGGGTTTTTCACCGGATCGGAATCATATACCCCGTCAACTTTTTTGGCCATCAAAATAACTTCGGCTTCAATTTCCGCCGCCCTTAACGCAGCGGTAGTATCGGTAGAGAAGTACGGATTCCCGGTGCCTGCGGCAAAAATCACTACCCGGCCTTTTTCCAGATGGCGGATGGCCCGGCGCCGGATGTACGGTTCTGCAATTGCCCGCATTTCAATGGCAGTTTGCACCCGAGTATCAATACCGTTCTGTTCGAAGGCATCCTGCAGTGCCAAAGCATTCATCACTGTAGCCAACATACCCAAGTAATCAGCGGTGGCCCGATCCATACCTTGATTGGAGCCGGCAACTCCCCTCCAGAGATTGCCTCCCCCCACTACTACAGCTACTTCCACACCCAGTTCAGTGACATCCTTCACTTGTTCTGCTACTGTACGGAGCATGGCATGTTCCAGACCAAATCCCTGTTCTCCGGCTAGTGCTTCTCCACTTAGCTTCAAGACCACTCTGCGATATTTTGGTTTAGTCATAGGACCCAAAACCTCCGTCTATACCT
>JAAZDD010000078.1 GCA_012512955.1 Clostridia bacterium | reverse complement strand
GGTATCGGCGGTTTCGGAGGCTTGTTCGCCTTACCTGCCGCTGAATACCGGGAACCTGTCCTGGTATCTTCCACCGACGGGGTGGGTACCAAGCTGAAAATTGCCTTTGAACTGGACCGTCACGATACCATTGGCATTGACCTGGTGGCCATGTGCGTCAATGACATCCTTGTCCAGGGCGCCAAGCCCCTCTTTTTCCTGGACTACCTGGCCGTTGGCAAACTCCGGCCGGAAAAAGCGACGGCCATTGTCCGGGGAATTGCGGAAGGCTGCCGCCAGGCCGGTTGTGCCCTCGTCGGCGGCGAAACGGCGGAAATGCCCGGCCTTTATGAAGAAGACCATTACGATTTGGCCGGTTTTGCCGTGGGAATTGTGGAACGGAGCAAGATTATTGACGGCTCCCAGGTGGAAGCAGGTGACCGGTTAATTGGGTTGCCATCCAGCGGCCTCCACTCCAACGGCTATTCCCTGGCCCGCAAGGTCCTCTTCGGTGAAGAACACCGGCATCCCCGGGACGGGATGCTGGATTTGACCGTATTAATAGAAGAACTGCTCATCCCCACCTCCATCTATGTACCCTATATCCTGCCCCTCCTGGACCGGTACCGGATTAAAGCCATGGCCCACATTACGGGAGGGGGGTTGGTGGAAAACCTGCCCCGGGTCTTTCCCCCTCATTTGGATGCAGCCGTCGACGTGGACAGTTGGGACATACCCCCCATTTTTGATTTAATCGCCCAAAAGGGACCGGTGGCACCGGAAGAAATGTACCGGACCTTCAATATGGGCATCGGCTATGTCCTGATCGTTTCCCCGGAAGAGGAAGCTCCTGTCCGGCAGGCACTGGAGCAACAAGGGCTGGCTACCTACGGCATCGGGGTCATGGTACCCGGTTCAGGCAAGACCAGGCTTTAGGAGGATTGAAATGTACCCCATTGCGGTTTTAGCCTCAGGCAGGGGCTCTAATCTGGAAGCACTGATTCAGGCCCAAAAGGCGGGAGAACTGAAAGGAGAAATCGCCCTGGTGATTTCCGACAACCCCCGGGCCAGGGCCCTGGAAAAAGCTGCCCGGTACGGCATCCCCCACCAAGTAATCGAACCGGCCGCCTTCCCTGACAGGGAGACTTTCGATGAAGCCCTCATCGCCTGTATTCAACAACACCGGATTCAACTGATCGTCCTGGCCGGTTACATGAGACTCCTCTCCCCCAGGGTCATCCGGGCTTTTCCCCGGAAAATAATTAATATCCATCCTTCCCTGCTTCCTGCTTTCCCCGGTCTCAACGCCCAGGAACAAGCCTGGCGCTATGGGGTTAAATATTCCGGCTGTACCGTTCATTTTGTGGACGAGGGTATGGATACGGGCCCCATCATTGCCCAGCGGGTGGTACCCGTACTACCGGGGGATACTCCGGCTGATTTGGCGGACAGGATTTTGCAGGAGGAACACCGGCTCTATCCCCAGGTGGTCAGGTGGCTGGCAGAAGGACGGATCAGCCTGGAAGGCCGGAAAGTGATCATTAAAGGAGAGTGAACGGATTTGAAAGTACTGGTAGTGGGCTCCGGCGGAAGGGAGCATACCCTGGTTTGGAAACTGTCCCAGAGTCCCCGGGTGAAAAAAATCTACTGCGCACCGGGTAACGCCGGCATCAGTTCCCTGGCGGAATGTGTTCCCATTGACGCCTTGGAACTGGAGAGATTGCGGGATTTCGCCCTGGCCCAAAACATTGATTTAACGGTAGTGGGACCGGAAGCCCCCCTGGTGGCCGGTATTGTAGATCTTTTTGCGGAAGCAGGACTTAAAGCCTTCGGTCCCAGCCGGGCTGCGGCCCGGCTGGAGGGCAGCAAATCTTTTGCCAAACAGCTGATGGCCAAATACGGCATTCCCACCGGCGCTTTTCAAACATTTACGGATCCGGAAGCTGCCAAAGCCTACATCCGCCAATTGGGCACCCCCTGTGTGGTCAAAGCCGACGGCTTGGCTGCCGGCAAGGGAGTGGTGG
>JAAZDD010000077.1 GCA_012512955.1 Clostridia bacterium | reverse complement strand
CGGTAAAGCTTTCTCATTCCGGTACCCTCCTTTAAATTTTTCGCTCATATATGTATTAATCAGTGCAAATTTAAAACATAAAGCCTGGCCATAAATTTTATTAATCTTTACTGCAATCTCCTGAATTAACTGCAGCCGGAATGCTTTAAAGGATAACCGGTGTAATATGGTGTGGTAAGATATAGTTGAAGTGAGAAAAGTGGATACGGCCGGCATCCGTTTCCGGAAGGAATGTTTTGAATATGAGAGGATTAACTAAAACCATTATACCTACCACTTGTGTCCATAACTGCGGTGGGCGTTGTCGCCTGTACGCCCATGTGGAGGACGGTTTCATTACCAAGATAACTTCTGCCGAATCCAAGGCAGACAGTTCCGGTTTCCCCCAACCAAGAGCATGCTTAAAAGGCCTGGCCCAAAGAAACCGGGTCTATCATCCCGACCGCCTGAAATACCCCATGAAAAGGGTAGGGCCCCGCGGTGAAGGCAAGTTTGAAAGGATTTCCTGGGAGGAAGCCCTGGACATCGTTGCGGAACAACTGGAGAGGATTAAAAAGACTTACGGCAATGAAGCCATCTATCTTATGTATGGGACCGGTGTGTACGGGCAAATCAGCCAGTCCTGGATCACCCCCGACTTCTGCGGTGCCTTGCCCCGGTTTCTGAACATGTTCGGGGGCTTTTTGAACTACTATAACACCTATAGTTCAGCTTGTTACAGCACCGCTGTTCCCTATATGTTCGGAAACGTAGAAGGGAACAGCCCTGACGATATGGTCAATTCCAAGCTGATTGTCTTGTTTGCCGATAACCCCGGCGAAACAAGGCTGGGCGGTGCCAACGGCTATTACTATTTGCGCAAAGCCAAGAAAGCAGGCGCCAAAGTGATCGTCATCGCTCCCCGGTACACTGATACGGCTGTTTCCGTGGCCGATGAATGGATTCCCATCAGACCCACAACGGATAACGCTTTGATCGATGCGATTGCCTATGTGCTTTTGCAAGAGAACCTCCATGATCAGGCCTTTTTGGATCAATACTGCCTGGGTTTTGATGAGGAACACATGCCCCCGGGTATTCCTCCCGGCAATTCCTATAAGAGCTATGTCCTGGGGCTGGGGGAAGACCAACAACCCAAAACACCGGAATGGGCCTCCGGGATTACGGGGGTTCCCCCGGAGACAATCGTCAGCCTGGCCCGGCAGATGGGCACCGTTAAGCCCTGCTGTTTGCTCCAGGGCCTTGGCTGGCAGCGTCACGCCTATGGGGAACAACCGGTAAGGGCGTTGCCTGTTTTGGCGGCCATGACCGGCAACATCGGTATTGCCGGCGGTGGCCCCGGTCTTCGTCACAGCGGACACAGTGTGCCTATGGGTTGGCTGCCGGCCGGCGAAAACCCGGTGAAAGCGGCTATTTCCTGCTTTATGTGGCCCGATGCCATTGAGCGGGGACGTGAGTTGACGGCTGCCGACGGTGTCCGGGGGGTAGACAGGCTGTCCACGGACCTGAAAATGATCTGGAATTACGCCGGCAATACCCTGATCAACCAGCATTCCGATTGTAACCGTACCGCCAAGTTGTTGGCTGACGATACCAAATGCGAATTCATCCTGGTTCATGATGTCTTCATGACTCCCAGTGCCCGGTTTGCTGATCTTTTGCTGCCTGATGTAACTCATTTTGAAAGGGAAGACATCGTTACTTTTGCCTCCGGAATCGGGTATGCTATTTATCATCAAAAGGTCATCGAACCCATGTATGAATGCCGCAGTGTTTATGAAGTCTGCAGCGCTCTGGCCCAGCGCTTAGGTTTTGTGGACAAGTATACGGAAGGAAAAAGCGAACAAGATTGGCTCCGGGAATGTGTCAAGGTAGCCCAGGAAGCTGATCCCAACTTCCCCGGCTTTGAGGAGTTCCGTGAGAAGGGTATTTACAAGGTGACCCCGGCAAAACCCCTTATTGCCTATGAAGCACAGATTAAAGATCCCGAGAACAATTCTTTTAATACCCCGTCCGGTAAAATTGAGATTTTCTCACCGAGACTCTGGGAAATGAATAACCCCAGGGAAATCCCGGCGATCCCCAAATATATTCCTGCTTGGGAAGGACCGGAAGATCCCTTGAGAGAGAAATACCCGCTGCAGTTGATCGGCCATCATTACAAGAAACGGGTTCACTCCACTTTTGATAATGTGCCTTTGCCGGATGAAGTTCCCCGGCAGGAGTTGTGGCTGAATACAGGTGATGCTGCGGCAAGGGGGATCAATGACGGGGATTTGGTGCGGGTGTTCAATGACCGGGGTGAGGTAGTGCTGCCGGCGAAAGTTACTCCCCGGATCATGCCGGGAGTGGTGAGTATGCCCCAAGGAGCCTGGTGGTCTCCCGATGCTCAAGGTATTGATCGAAGGGGATGTGTTAATGTCTTGACTAAATATCATCCCACTCCTTTAGCCCGGGGCAATCCCCAGCATACAAACCTGGTTGAAGTAGTGAAGGTTTTCAAGTGAGTCTGGAACGCTGCAACGGGCGTTTAACCCGGAGCCTCATTGGACCAAATCTTCCCTGGTAATTAACAAATGGTGTATACTAAAGGCAGTTTCAATTCTAAAACCCCTTTACGGATGTCTACGGAGGTAATTCAGATGGATGACAAGAGTTTTCTGTCCTGGCTGGTCCAAAGGAAACTGGTCTACAGGATATTAGGTATCCTCTACTATAAAGGGCCGAAGGATGAGGTATTGGAGGCTTTGGTAGCTTCCCAATCACCCGGTGATTTGATCAAGGGCATTGATAACAGTCTTGTTCAGGAGGGTTGGCAGCAACTGTACTTGGAAGCCCAGGGCAGAGAAAAGGATATGGGTTACCGGGACCGGCTGTGGAATGATTATAACCAACTCTTTGTCGGTCCGGGTTCCTTAAAAGCACCTCCCTGGGAATCCGTTTACCGTTCCAAGGACCGAATTGTTTTCGGACCGGAAACCCTGGCCGTCCGGAAGTTTTTCCAAAGTTATGGATTGGAAGTGCAATTACTTAACAAGGAACCGGATGACCATATCGGGCTGGAACTGGAATTTATGGCCTATTTAAGTGAGGAGGCCCTGGCAGCCTACGAGGCCGGGGAAGATGCCACGGATTTGCTAGAAGGAACGGAACGGTTTCTCCACGAGCATTTGGAACAATGGGTACCCAACTTTTGTGATGATGTGGAAAAAGAAGCCCAGACCGATTTCTTCGTTGGTCTGGCCAAACTGACCAGGGGATGGCTGGAAGTGGATGCCAAAACCCTGGCGCAAATATAATGACTTTAAGGTCCCAAGCTTAAGGGCCTTTTTTCTTGCCCGGAATCAGAATAGGTATGGCAACGAATGCCTGTAAAACTTTAGTTCGCTTGAGAAAAATTTGTTAGTCCCCTTGTTAGCGGGTCATTGGATGTAACTGCGTCGCTGCCGTCCTGTGAGAATGTCATTCCCAACTCGTTTCAGTCCCTTTGTTAGCGGGTCATTGGATGTAACTCTACATGAACTTCGCCAATGCAATTAGTAGTTATCTGTTTCAGTCCCCTTGTTAGCGGGTCATTGGATGTAACCAATACCAGGTTCCCCGAGGAAGAAGCAAGCCTACCGGAGTTTCAGTCCCCTTGTTAACGGGTCATGGAATGAAACTCTACATTCACCTCTCTAACTTACACAACTACAGGCCGTTTCAGTCCCCTTGTTAACGGG
>JAAZDD010000076.1 GCA_012512955.1 Clostridia bacterium | reverse complement strand
GGATAAAGAGCTAAATGACACATGGTTTTTTCCACTGTTTTTTGAGCAGCTTCTTTTATTTAGCCTCTAAGGATCTTCTCATAGAATTCCCTATTTCTAGGTCCGTCAAATTCGCAAAAGTAAATTCCCTGCCAAGTTCCAAGCAAGAGTTTTCCATCCGTGATAATCACGGTGCAGGAGGGGCCCATGAGAGAAGCCTTAATATGAGCGTGGGAATTCCCTTCGCAGTGAAGGTATTCTCCCTGTACAGGATACGTTTTGTCCAATGCAGAAATCATGTCCCGCACCACATCCGGATCAGCGTTTTCGTTTATGGTGACCCCCGCAGTTGTATGGGGCACATAAATAACGGCGATACCTTCCTGCACATTGCTGTTTTTGATCGCTTCAGCAACCATAGGGGTTATGTTGATGAACTGCTGCGGTTTTGCCGTCTGAATTCTGTAACGCATAACACCATCCTCCCCTTGTATCAAATGAATATTCAACAATTCAAAAGGATTTTTTTATTTGCTAAAGAAAATTAATGAATTACCTTATCAATAACTCGGGGGATTTTGATGATTCGCTTGGCCGCTATAGGAGATGCAAATCTGATACACAAAATTATGTTGTCAGCTTACGAAGAATACAGGTGTGCTGATGTGCCATCCAGTGCACTTAATGAAACCGTAAGCTCCATTGAAGAAGCATTAAGAAAAGGGTCGGAAAAAGCTTTGCTCTACTTTGCAGACGGAATTCCCGTTGGTTGTGTGAGATTTAGAACCGATAAAAGTTCTCTGTATTTCTTTCGCCTTTCTGTTATTCCCGAGGCAAGAAACAGGGGTATAGCAAAGTTTATGTTAGCGTGGCTTGAAGATTATGCAAAAGAACACGGCCTGACCGGCATATGGTGTAGAGTTCGCATGTCGGTGCCTAAAAATATCCGGCTATATCAATCAGTTGGTTTCAACGTTGGCAAGGAGGAATTTGTGACGAATGCCAATGGGTATCTGGTTAAAACGGTGGTGATGGAAAAGAAAATCTGATCACGCATCATGCTCGTACCGTCTTTAATAACAGACTATTACTTTTTTTATACATGAGATTGTACAGTTCTAATTACTACAGTTAATTATTACCATTCAAAAGCCTCCGGATACTCAATCCCCAGCAGCTTAATTTCACCCGGCTCGCATTGATACTCCCCGGCAGCTTTCATAACAACTTCCTTAATCTCTCTATGATCCTTGTCATACCTAAATTCTGCTATTCTCTTAGCAATGGAGGATAGATTCTTCAGCCGTTTTTCCTTTGTCATTTTTATGTATTTGATGTTCAACATGTCGATATATTGTCCGGCGATATCCTCAATATGTATATATTCTCTATTCATTACATTCAGCCATCTGGCAAAGGTGCCCTGTGTAACAGTGTCTTTGACACATTTCACAAACTCAGCCTGGAAAAGCCGGATGGTAGCAATTGTTTCATCCCAGATAACCCTTCTGTCCATTGTTCCTTTATACTGGTATTTTGTCTTTGCCAGATCCATGATCCGGAGTTCTACAAGTGCATTTAAAGCAAGCATGACAAAAAACATCTCCGGATATAGGTAATTACAACTGTAGTAAACATTATTTCTGGGTGTAATAACGGAGTGCCACTTCATTTTATCTTCTGTCATGTGATTATCTACAAGCTCCACCTCCCGGTCTCCCTGGTAAGCATGTCTAATATCGTAACAAAGCCCAAGAACCCGGGTGGAGATATCTATGTATTGGTGATGTTTGTCTGAATACTCATTTATAGTAATTTCGTGGAAGGCATTTACTAGGTTGTAGAGATCGTAGAAGTCGCCGCTAATAATGACACCGGTGAGGTTTGGTGTGTTTTTTATTGTAATCATTCGTTGCACTCCTTTTATGTTTTAGCCTAGTATAACATATGGCACGGCAGGGGTTGAGATAAAAATTGAGGCTTAAACCCGTTTATTTATAAGCTGCACTCCTGGTTGGTCTTTTAAGCTACTTAAAACGTGTTATTTTTGATGAAATATGACTATTTGAAAACACTCCTTAGCCAGGTTTTTGGTAAGGGGTGTTAGCTAGATGTACCTGATAAAACAGCCCTGTTCCGCAGGAAGGCTGATGTGGTCGGATAAAACGGTTTCAGTCTTCCACATAGCCTTTGCTGGTGTCGATGCTTATTGCATTAACAGCACCGTCCCAGGTTACACCTATGTCAAAGGCTTTTGCTATGTACAGGCTGTAGATGTATTCAGAAGGAGTCGGCTTTTTCTCTGTAATACCAAGCAACTCGTCCGTCTTAAACATGTCGAAATTCTCATCATAAAAACCATCATCATAGGAAATTAAGGTATCTTCGTAGGAATCGTAGTGAAAACCGTATCCCCTCACGACATTCGTGATTTCCACTGCATCGAAGAACGTAACTACGGTTTTTGTGTCAGCTCCATAAGCCGTCCCGGTCAATGATAGCATGATGGTTAGTGCTAGCATGACTGATATAAGTTTTCTTTTCATTTCCGGTTCCTCCTTTGATATGGATTTTGATCAGTGGTCCGCTAAAGCCACTTGACAAACCATTTGCCAGAAATGTATAGATTTGTCAAGTATTTTAAAATCACCTTAAATGGCAGTCCCTATTGAGATATAAAAATTATATTTAGGGCTGGCTGAACAGCCCGAAACCCCAATCAAAAACGGCCGAAGAATCTGAGCATGACAAAAATGACGATAATGACAACGACGCCCGTAAACCAGGAAGTACAGGACCCTCAACTACTGCAAGACCTTAGGTATCAGGCTTTCCCGTTCCCCATCAGGCCATCCAGCCAAGGATGTTGAGCTCTTGAAAGAGCAAAGACCTGAGGAAAGAGCAGATGCAAAAATTGGAAATGGGGTTGAGGCCAAACAGTGCAAATTGGAAGTCTGTTCGGCAAACCCTAGTTAGGCTTTCAGGATAAATGCTTTGTACTAATTCTACTTAAATATTTCAATTGTCTTATGGGCCCCTAAAAACTAATTGAGCCTATATAATAAAATCTGTCCGCCAAATAATACTTTGGTGGGCATCCGGTGGACAAAATCACATTTTTTTGTATCCGAAAGTCTTGAAATCTTAAATTTATTTGCTTAACAGGGTAACCGTTTCCACATATATAAGTCTGCGGAAACATATCCACCGGCTGTACTTCCCGAACCTGATAACCAAGTTGGCTTAGAATACTTAAGTCCCGGGCCAGGGTAGCGGGATCGCAGGAAACGTAGACAATCGCTCTGGGACCAACGCCGACCACGGTTTCCAGGACCTTTTTCGTTGCTCCCTGCCGGGGCGGATCCAGTACGATGACATCAGGGTTGTTCTGTTGCGCGGTCAAGTCCGGTAAAACCTTTTCCACATCGCCGGCAAAGAATTCCGCATTAGGGATCTTATTGTGCCTGGCGTTGGCCCGGGCATTTTCCACAGCTTCCGGAACCGTTTCGATACCGTAAGCCTTGGCTGCTTTTTGGGCCAGAAACAGGGTCAGGGTGCCGGTGCCGCAGTATAAATCCCATACGATTTCTTCACCTGATAAACATGCATACTCCGTGGACTTTTGGTAAAGTGCTTCTGCCTGCCGGGTGTTCACCTGAAAGAAGGCAGGAGGGGAGAGGAGGAATTCCAGGGATCCCAGTCGTTCCCGAATGCGGCGGGCACCGGCCAAAAGCCGGAATTCCTTGCCTAAAATGGTCCGGTCCTTGGGGTTGATGTTTTGTACCACCGATATTACGAACGGGTCTTTTGCTTGAATAGCTGCAGCCAGTTCCCGGCCACGGGGAAGGGACGGCGAATTAGTTACCAGGATGACCATGGTCTCGCCGGTAGCCTCGCTTCTTTTGATTACTACATGTTTAAGGAGACCTGTGTTTTGATCACGGTTATACGGTTGAAGCTCATAACCCTCAAAGATGTCCTCCAATATCTTCACTAAGGAGATAAACGGCCGGGGCAGGAGATGACAGCTTTTCACCGGGGATAATTGGTGGGTACCGGGTTTATAATAGCCTAAACGTAGCCGGCCCTCTATTTCGGCAACATGAAACTGGGCTTTATTGCGGTAATGCCAGGGATTGTCCATGGCCAGTACAGGATGGACCTTGGGAACATCCGGGAGGTTCCCCAAGCGCCGGAATGCTTGAAGCACCGTGTTCCTTTTGAATTCCAGTTGGGCTCCGTAGTTAAGATGCTGTAACTGGCAACCCCCGCAATGATGGTAGTGGGGACAGGGAGGCTCTACCCGGTCAGGACTGGCTTTCGTCACCGAGACCAGCCGGCCCCGGGCCAGTTTCTTTTTCTGCTCCGTGATTTTTATTTCCACCTGTTCACTGGGTAAAGCGCCCGGGATGAATACCACTTGGCCGTCAAAGCGGCCTACACCGGAACCGTCATGGGCCAAACCGGTGATTGCCAACCTGAGGATGTCTCCTTCTTCAGGCATTTGTTTCACTCTCCATGGTCTTTGCCGCAATGGAAAAGTTGAGTCATTTATGCTATCCATGTTAGCATAAGTTATCCCTTCCTGAAATACTCATAAATGATTTAATTTCTTTGCCCAAAACTGATAGTCAAGCTATAATAAAAGTAACAGGACGATAGGAAGGGGGAGCGCGAAATGAGTTTGCAGACTTTTTACCTGGGTGACCTGAACCCCGGAAGTTGGCAGGAGGTATTTGTTTTCTGCCTTCAGTATGCTGACAGATTTAGTGCCCGCTTCTTGCAAAATGATGAAGAAATGAGTGAAGGTTTCAACGCCTTTTTTAGATTACCTGGTATCGAAGTTTCCGGTTGGCTGGGAATGCCAAATGGCATAGAGATTAACGGTCCCCTGACTGAGGAGGCCAGGGAGTTGCTTTATCAGTTGCAAGAGCCTGCTTTTTATGGGGAGCGCCCGGAATTATGGGATGTTAAATTGTTTTCTCAAGGGAGAGAAATATTGTCGATTGGTGATTTCACCCAGCGTCTGATTCATCTCACCGATGAGGAGCTGGATTTTTTAATTGCCCAGGAAATCGATTTCAGTGATTGGGAAGCTATTGCCATGGCCGTGGCGGAAAGCGAAACGGATTTTCCCGTGGAGTGGGATGAAGAGGACCTGCGGGAGGTGGCGGAAATTATCAGCCGGTGGCTTTCCAGTGACAAAAAACACTAAATATTACCAGGAAAACCGGGTCAGTTTGATCCGGTTTTTTGCTGACTTTGTACTAACAAGTTTATCCACATGACAAACACCAGCATAGCAAGGAAAATGATGCTTATCCACATTATCCACAGAAATGGTGTCCACAACTGTTGATAACTTGACAATAATTATTACTAGTTACACCAAAAAAAGACTACCCTTCCAATTGAAGGGTAGTTGTTGGAAGCAAATGGTTTTAGTCGGTTAACAATCTTTTTTCCCCTTTGAGTTCCTGGATGGGACTGATGTTTTGGGTTACTTCCAGGGTGCCCAGGTACTCCCCGTTTTCGTCCCGGACGGCAAAATAGCGGATGTAGACAAAAGTGTCCCCCAGCTTCAGCCAGAAATCTTCGCTGTCCTTGGCCCCTGATTTGAAGTCGTCCTCCAGTTTCCTTACAATGTGGACGCTTGCCGGGGGATGGCAGTTTTCCACTTTCCGGCCCAGGATGGCTTTGGTGCGGTGGAAGATCCGGTCTTTGCTCTGGGAAAAGTACCTGACTATATCATCCTTATCCACAAAAGTAATATCTACAGGCAGTCGGTTCAAAATGGCCTCCAGTACTTTTACGTTTAAAGTGCCTGTTTCAAGTTGCACCGTATCGGCACTGACTACTTCCGCTTTCCGGGTCGTTTCCTGACTCACATCCTCGAAGCGGATCTCCGGCTGGTAGAGACAATAGCCGATTTCATTGCTTTCCTGGAGAATAATATTCCATTCGTCACCGGTCAAGGTGTCCAAGGCCATGGGGAATAGAATGTTTTCTTCCTTGTAGATCATTTCCTTAATCCGGTGGAGGGCCTCTTCAGCCACGGCAATCATTGTTTCCAAAGTAGCTTCCGGTGAAGGACTTTTTACTTTTTTGATTAGGTCTCTAATCTCATCATCGACACCCCACATGACCTTGGGTGGGGCAGTAATGCCGTGCTTTTCCAGGTAGGGAAAGAGCAGGTTTTCCTTACGGCTGTAATGCTTGTCCAGTTCCCAAAGCTGGTCAAAGGCCTGGGCCAGCCGGTTTTTATACTCTACACTGGGGGTAGTTTTGGCGGCTTCGATTAAAGGAGTGATATATTCGGCGATCAGTTTTTCTACTGCTTTGTTCTCCTGTTGGAAAGTGTGGACAGGATGCCCGGGAGGTGCTTGTCTGGGAGCGGCATTTTGGTGATAGTCGGCCAGAGAACCTTTAAAGACGGCAGCGTGAACGTCACACAGCCTTTGTACTTCTTCCACCGGGAGACCTTCTTCAATCAGGCTCTGTTCCATTGCGGAGATTTCTTCAGGAGAGACTCCTTCAATTACTGAGGCAAATCGTTCCTTTACCTCCTCCACACTTTTGCCCTGGTGCAGTTCCATGATCACTTCTTTCATCAGCTTTTGCCGGTGTTCCCGGTTGTTAATCAATTCGCTCACAGCTGGCATCCTCCTTTTACAATATTTAAAACTATCTATTTCTTAGGATATACGAAAAATATGGTAAAATCAATTTATAGGTGGTTCAGCCGGGCCGATTTCTTCCCCCATTTCCTGCCGCAGGATCAGCAAACCTTCCATGGTTTTGGGAAATCCTGCTGTAGGTGCAACCAGCATGATGGCATGTTCTATTTCCTCTCGGGTGCAGCCGCTCTTAATCGCTTTAATGATATGAGTCCTCAATGCATATTCGTATTGGCAGGCTGTGGAAAGGGCTACTTTAATAAGCCAGCGGGTTTTTTCCTCCAAGGGGCCCGAATTATGCAGCAACCTTCCGTATGTTTCGTAGGCATCATAGACCTGTCCGTGTTGCGAAATGAAATATTTTAGATTTCGTTCAATGGTATCCATGCAAAACACCTCCGATAATGCTTGATCATAGGTTGACCGAAGATAGTGAATCTTATGCTCCCGATAGCGGTGAGACAAGCTTTCCTGGGTTACAGTCAGCGATGAACTACAATTGGTATTATAGGGGGGTAAAGAGTACATGGTCACCGTTTTGAATTTCGATGGCAGCTATGAAAACCAGTCTTTTTACCGCCATACTGCTTACCAATGGATTGATTGCTCCAATGTGAAGAATGTCAACGGTTATTGTGCGCCTGAATCCCTGGCGGAAATCCGTAAGAAATTGCAGGAACGGAGTTCTAATGGTATCACTTTTATCGGCAGCGGCAATTATCATTATGTGACCTATTTACTGCTCAGTGAAATTTCCGTGCCCTTTACGCTGGTCCTTTTTGATTATCATACCGATGCCATGCCGGGTCTCTATGGCTGTTCCTTGCTTTCTTGTGGTTCCTGGGTTCTTCATGCACTGGAAAATCTTCCCTTAATGCAACGGGTGGTGATGCTGGGAGTTAACCGGGAGTGGGCCGCTGTCATGCCCAGGTTTTATGCAGCCAGGGTAACTTTTTTTACTGAGGATCAAATAAATTCAGAAAATGAGTTTAAAAATCAGCTGTTGACTGCTATACCTACTGGTGCGGTTTACATCAGTATTGACAAGGATGTCTTATCTTCTGCCGAAGCGATGACCAACTGGGAGCAGGGAACGATGACCTTGCAAGAAATGCTGGACATTGCGATTGAAATTGGCAGCAGAAGGATGATCCGGGGGTTTGATGTCTGCGGTGAATACGCTGTAACGGCGGCTACGGAGTTCCTGCCGGAGTGTCGACATGCTACGGCCAGAAACAACCGGGCCAACCGGATCATTTTAGATATGGCTTTAAACATGAAACCGGTGAGGAACTAGGCGACTTTGGTTGCTATTGCTAAACCTTTAACGTTTTCACAAAAAAATGATGATAAATATTGCTCAGTTTACCGGGTTCTTTGTTAAAGCCCACAAAGGCCGGTTATTCCCCGCTGTGGAAGCTAATAACTGACTATTAGCTATACACAAAGGGGGCTATTGTAGCAATGAACAAAGTCTATACATCGGCGCATGAAGGGAAAACGCTTTGGGGAGTTCATGAAAAACCACCTCTGGGCGTGGCTGTACCACTGGCTTTTCAGCACATTTTAGCCATGTTCATAGCCAACGGTGCTCCTACCATTGTTGTTACGACAGCTTTAGGTTTCAGTGTTGTGGAACAGGCCTTTTTGATCCAGTGTTGTCTTGTGGTGTCGGGAATAGTTACTCTGATGCAAACCAACAAAATAGGCCCGGTGGGAGCCAATCTTCCTGTAGTCATGGGCACTAGCTTCACCTTTGTGCCGACCTCCATCGGAATCGGACAGTTATTTGGGTATCCTGGGATATTAGGTGCAACCTTTGTGGGTGGTTTATTTGAGGGTGTGCTGGGGGTATTCCTCAAGCCTTTGCGGAAGTATTTTCCTCCCGTCGTTACCGGTACTGTTTTATTGACCATCGGATTATCTTTAATTCCTGTCGGAGCTACTTATTTGGCAGGGGGGAATGGAGCCAGCGATTTTGGTTCTCTCTCGAATTTGCTGCTTGGAGGTATAGTTCTAGTCACTATTTTATTTTTTAATCAGTTTACCAAAGGCCTATCCAGTATTTCGTCCATCTTAATCGGTATTGTTGTTGGTTATATAG
>JAAZDD010000075.1 GCA_012512955.1 Clostridia bacterium | reverse complement strand
CTATTTGGTTTTCCTGGTGGAAAGCCCTGAGGTGAACCGTACCGGTAGAAGGTTTGCCGGCCTTCACCCGGTTTTCCGGCGATTCGATCCCATGATCGATGGCATTGCGGAGGAGGTGAATCAAAGGATCGCCGATTTCTTCAATGACGGTCCGATCCAGCTCTGTCTCCCGGCCTTCAATGATAAAATTAATTTCTTTCCCTGCTTTTTGGGCCAGATCCCGCACCATCCGGGGAAAGCGGTTAAAGACCTGCTCAATGGGAAACATCCTGGCCTTCATTATTTCTTCCTGCAGGTCACCGATAATCCGGCCTACATGGACCGTTACTTCCTCCAGGGTCTCCAGAAGTTCCTCGGCACCCAGTTTTGCCTTCAGGCCCCCATTCACATCGGCCAGCCGGGTCCGGTCAATTACCAACTCTCCCACCAGATTCATCAGGTTCTCCAGCCGCTGGACGTCCACCCGGACCGTTTGGGTGGCTTTAGGCTGGGCCTGGGTTTGACTGCCGTTTCCTTTTTGGGTTCCTCCGGCAGGTTGTGGGCTCTTGGTATCCTGAGCAACCTGCTGCACAGGCTTGGCCACCAGGCTGGCATTAACCGGCCGCACTTCCACCGCGGCAATTTCCGAAATTGACTTAACCGTATCGATCAAGGTATCTGCAGAAGATTTGCTAACCATGACAAATTCGAAAGAATCTTCAAATCTTTCTTCCTCAATTTCATCAATGGGCGGCATGGTTTTAATAACCTCTCCCAAGTCCTTCAGGTTATTAAAAACAATGTAGGCCCGTGCTCCTTTCATCAAACAATCGGGGGACAAGGTTACTTTAGCGTGCCAGACGTTGTAGCCATTGGCTTTGGCAGCCGCCGCCACATTCACCTCTACATCGTCCATCCCCAGATCATCGCTGTCCAAAGCTTTAGCCGGTATTACGGCAGTTTCCTTTTCCCCGGCAGTTGCAGCCGGACCGGCAGTTGGAGCAGGTGCCGGAGGAGAAACCACTTGGTTCTTTACATTTTTCAAGTTAGCAATTAACGGAGCTACGTCAACTCCGTTTTCCTCGCCGGCACTGATATTATTCTTCAGTTCTTTTAAGGCGTCCAGCCCCTGGAGTAAATGATCGATGATCTCTGAGGTAACGGCTAAATTGCCATGGCGCAAATCATCCAAAACTCCCTCCATGGCATGGGTCAGCTGAGCCATGTTTTCAAAACCCATGGAAGCTGAGGAGCCTTTTAAAGTATGGGCTGCCCGGAAAATTTTATTTAACAGTTCCTGGCTTTCCCCTTCCTGCTCTAAAAGCACCAGGGTTTCGTCCAAAATCTGAATCTGTTCTTCTGCTTCGTCTAAAAAAATACCTAGATACTGGCTGACATCAAAATCCATAGTCATCCCGCCTGACACCTCCTGTACCCTGTTCCCGGCTACAAGACAAACTATTCACTGCCGGCTGCCGCCAAGTCATGGGCATGCTGTTCCAAGGCCTTGTATTCTGATTTATCCAGGACTTTATCCAAATCCAGTAAAATAATCAGCCTTTCTTCCCATTTGCCCACACCCCGGAGATATTCCGTCTCAATACCTCCGGTAATGGCCGGCGGAGGAGGATCGATGTTGGCTTGTGGCAACCTGAGCACTTCGGAAACGGAATCCACAATCATCCCCACGGTAACTCCCTTTACTTCCACCACGATGATCCGGGAATGGGGTGTTTCTTCTTCCAAAGGCAGGCTAAAACGTTTATGTAGATCGATCACCGGTACGATCCGTCCTCTTAAGTTAATCACTCCCTCTACAAATTCAGGAGTCCTGGGCACTTTGGTAATGCTCTGCATCCGGATAATCTCATGAACTGCCGATATTTCGATACCATAAGTTTCGTTTCCCAATTGAAAAACGACTAATTGTTCTTCCATATTTATCATCCTCTCCTCGCAGTTTTGCGTCACTTAGTGTAATGTCACTTGGTATAATAAAGTTATTTCCATAGATTTGGCCAGAATCCTTTGCGGAAATGAATTGTCCTGCTAATTAATTCCTCCGGCCTCTGCTATGGCTGACCTACCAGCACAAAACCCTTTTGCTCATAAGTAATCCTTTCCAGTTTGCTGCCGGCATAAATGACTACCCCCGGGTATACTCGATCAGCCTTGACGCTTTTACCCGGCCTGATCCGGATTCCCGTAGCCACCTCCGCCGGGCTGCCCAGTTCCCTGACGATCACATTGCCGCCGGTCACAATCTCTCCGCCACGAAATGTCCCCGGACTGCCTTTAATGATGACATCCCCTCCGGCATAAATATTGGAGTTATAGGAGCCTTTACCGGTGATCCGTACTTCACCGCTGCACTCCAAATAAGTGTTCTGGATATAGCCGGTCACCAAATCCGCCTTATCCATGGCCCTTTCCTGGAGAAATTCCATGACCGTATCTGCCCGCTCCAGAAAACTGTTGAAGATATTCTCTGCCAAATGCAATTTTTTCAAGGACAGGGGGCCGCTGCCCGACAGTTTTTGATATAATTCCTCATATTCTTCCGCAAAAAGCCGTAATTCATCATAATCCAAATTTTTGACTAAAGCAGCCAAATCGCCCCTGGATTCCTCCAGCTTCTGGGGCAAATGGGCAAATTTTTTGCTGAGGAGCATTTTTAAAACGATGCCTTCCCCTACACGGGCCACATCCCTATTCTGGGCAAAGGAAGGATGATTGATCACTTGTTTTGCCGAGGTCAACAATAAGGGCAGGGTTTCCTTAATCTCTGCCAGCACCATGGTTACTTTGCCGCTGAGGCTGCCCAGGCCTCCTGCCCGGACATTACCCCCCACAATATTGTTATGGACAACCACGTTGCTGCCGGCCACAATCACCGCATGGGCAGCATAGCCGTTAATGACCACCTGTCCCGTGGCCTCGATGGACATTTCATCCTGGACGTTGCCCAAGACCTGTACGTCCCCTTTAAAAACGATTTTCCCCACTTTGGCATCCACATCGCCGGAAATAACGTAGGTGGGATGCACTGTTACCCGGGAACCCAGGATCTCCGGCCTGCCGTTGATTAACGCCACTGCCCGTCTGGCTTCCTCATCTACTTCCACGCCGTTCCCGGCAACCAGTTTGATATCTTTAGGCGGTTTACACCTAATCGTTTGCCCGAAGATATCCGTGCCGGGACGACCGGGTTTTGGCGGTACCACTTCGGCAATCAGTTGCCCCGGTTCCACACTGGCTACCCGGTGACGGGCGACCCGTTCCATCACTTCTTCCTCATCGTCCTCGTCAGCCACATCATCTTCTTCCTCCTGGTACAGGTATAGAAT
>JAAZDD010000009.1 GCA_012512955.1 Clostridia bacterium | reverse complement strand
GTTCCAGCCTCCGGTAATTGGGCAGTTGCGCCAGTTTAATGGCATTGGCCTCCCGTTCCTCTCTCAGACCCCAGCCGTCCAGGATGGCCAGCACCAGGGGAGTATTGTTCATATTGCACCTCATTCCACATCAGACAAACAGTGTCTGGCTCTTTAATCGAAATTGACAATGGCGGCAAAGCTCTCGGGCTTTAGACTTGCCCCGCCCACCAGGGCACCGTCAATGTCAGGCTGGGCCATTAATTCCTTGATATTGTCCGGTTTGACGCTGCCCCCGTACTGGATCCGGATCTGCCCGGCGGTTTCAGGACCGAACATTTCACCCAGAACCTGCCGGATATAGCCGATGACTTCCTGGGCATCGGCCGGGGAAGCTGTTTTGCCGGTGCCGATGGCCCAAACGGGCTCATAAGCAATGACCAGCTTGGCCGCCAGGGCACTTTCCAGGCCTGCCAGACCCTGCTCTACCTGGCGGCGGCAAACTTCCTTGGAAATACCTTTTTCCCTTTCCTCCAAAGTTTCCCCTACGCAGACAATGGGCAAAAGACTGTAGTTAAAAGCCGCCTGCACTTTTTTGTTTACCGTTTCATCGGTTTCCCCGAAATACTGGCGCCGTTCCGAATGGCCGATGATGCAGTGGGTGACACCCAAAGCGGTCAACATCCCCGGAGCAATCTCTCCCGTAAAAGCCCCTTCCTTTTCCCAGTGCATATTCTGGGCTCCTACCTGAATATTGGTTCCCCGGCACACTTTGACGGCCGTTTCCAAAGAAGTAAAGGGGGGACAGAGCAGCACTTCCCCTTTAGCCTCCGCCACCAGGGGCTTGAAGGCGGTCAAAAACTCCTCTGTCTCCGCTGCCGTCTTAAACATTTTCCAGTTCCCGGCAATAATCGGTTTGCGCAATTCATTACCTCCCCATAAAACACCCGCCCACCGGCGGTTGCAGCATTATTGTTCAACCCTGAAGGGGTCGACTATCGTTCGGACAAAGCAGCTACTCCCGGCAGCTCCTTGCCTTCCAGGAATTCCAGGGATGCTCCCCCGCCGGTGGAAATATGGGACATTTTCTCCGCTACTCCCACTTTTTCCACCGCCGCCACGGAATCCCCGCCGCCGATGATGGTCACACCGTCCACCTCGGCCATGGCCTGGGCTACTGTTTCCGTACCTTTGGCGAAAGCATCCACTTCAAAAACCCCCATGGGCCCGTTCCAGACCACGGTCCGGGCCGTCCTGATAATCTCCCCATAACGGCGACCGGTTGCAGGCCCGATATCCAGGATCATCAGATCTCCGGGTACCCGGTCCACGGTCACCACCTGACTCCCGGCGGGGTTCTCCGGCGAAGGAGCCACCACCACATCCTCCGGCAAGTGGAGGGAAACACCTTTTTCCCGGGCCTGGTCCAACAGGTTTTGGGCCAGAGGCACTTTGTCCTCCTCCAGCAGGGACTTGCCCACCTGGTAGCCCTTGGCTTTCAAAAAGGTGTTGGCCATGCCTCCACCAATGATCAGGTGATCCACTTTGGTCAGGAGATTTTGAATGACGCCTATTTTGTCGGAGACTTTGGCCCCACCCAAGATGGCCACGAAGGGTTTTTCCGGGTTACTCAGGGCCGCTCCCATCACCCGGATCTCCTTTTCCAGGAGCTTCCCGGCTACTGCCGGCAGGTAAGCGGCTACCCCGGCGGTAGAAGCATGAGCCCGGTGGGCCGTTCCGAAGGCATCGTTGACAAACACTTCTGCCAAAGCAGCCAGTTCCTTGGCCAGCTCCGGATCGTTCTTTTCTTCCCCGGGCAAAAACCGGATGTTTTCCAAGAGCAGCACCTGTCCCGGCTCCAACCGGGCAACGGCGGCCTGTGCTTCGGGACCCACAATTGCCTCGCTGAAACTGACTTCCTGTTCCAGGAGCTCACTCAGGCGCCGGGCCACCGGCGCCAGGCTGTACTTGGCGTTCACCTGTCCTTTAGGCCGGCCCAGGTGGGACACCAGGATGATCCTGGCTTGTTGTTCCCGTAAAGCCTCAATGGTAGGCAAGGCCGCCCGGATCCGGGTATCATCGGTAATCTGCCCCTCTTTAAGGGGCACGTTGAAGTCAACCCGCACCAGTACTCGTTTGCCGGATAAATCTATGTCTTTAATGGTTTTCTTGTTCATTCCGGTTCAACCCCGTTACAGCCCTTTTTGGGCGATCAGTACTGCCAATTCAGCAACCCGATTGGAATAACCCCATTCGTTATCATACCAGGAGACCACTTTCACCAGGTTGCCTTCCATGACCATGGTGGACAGGCCGTCAACAATGGAAGAACGGGGATCACCGTTATAATCAATGGAAACCAGGGGCAGCTCGCTGAAGCCCAGAATGTTCTTCAGGGGACCCTCTGCCGCCTGTTTCAGGGCATTGTTCACTTCCTCCACGGTGGTGGGCTTTTCCACTTCAGCCACCAGATCCACTACGGAGACATTGGGAGTAGGAACCCGCATGGCAAAGCCGTTCAGTTTACCTTTCAGTTCCGGCAGGACCAGGGCTACTGCCTTGGCGGCGCCGGTGGTGGTGGGAATGATAGAACTGCCTGCGGCTCTGGCCCGGCGCAGGTCTTTATGGGCCTGGTCCAAAATCCGCTGGTCATTGGTATAGGCGTGAACAGTGGTCATGAGACCTTTTTTGATACCGAAATTATCATGGAGCACCTTGGCGAAAGGAGCCAGACAGTTGGTGGGACAGGAAGCGTTGGAGATAATGTGGTGGTTGGCGGTATCATACTTGTCTTCATTAACCCCCAGGACAATGGTAATATCCTCATTCTTAGCGGGAGCGGAAATGATCACCTTTTTGGCTCCTGCCTCACGATGGGCCTTTGCCTTGTTGGCATCGGTGAACAGGCCGGTGGATTCCACCACGATGTCCACTCCCATTTCCCCCCAGGGGAGGTTCGCCGGATCTCTTTCCGCCAGTACTTTTACCTGTTTCCCGTTGACTTCAATGGCTCCGTCTGCCGCTTTCACCTCTGCATCCCAGATGCCGTGTACTGAATCGTATTTCAACAGGTGCGCATTTGTATCCGCATCAGTCAGGTCATTGATGGCCACAACCTCTATTTCGGGATGCTGGGCTGCAGCTCGAAAGACAAGTCTTCCAATCCTTCCGAAACCGTTAATTCCTACTTTTACCGTCATGCACCCTTCCTCCTTTTATCACTCGATGGGATTTGCCGTTATTATCCCAAATCCCTCCTGTTTTTATAACGGTACCCCTTTTAAAAGGAGTTCCAATTTGTTATTCCACAGAAACAAGCGAAATCCTCCATTACAAGCAGCCTTTTCCATTTGTTCCTCCCTGAACTGAACAAAAAAAGACCCTGTCAAGGATCTTTCTTAGAAACGCTTTCGCCGGCCGGCGGCCGGAATGCCCATTTCATCCCGGTATTTGGCCACCGTGCGCCGGGAAATCCGCAATCCCTGTCTTTTCAGGCAGTCGGTTAAAGCCTGATCCGTGAGGGGATTGGCCGGATCCTCCTTATCGATCAACTCTTTGATGGCTCTCTTAATACTTTCCGAAGCCACTCCCTGCCCGCAATTTTTGGCTACACCGCTGGCAAAGAAGAACTTCAATTCATAAACTCCCTGGGGGGTCTGCACGTATTTATTGGCGATGGCCCTGCTGACCGTGGATTCGTGGAGATCCACCACGTCGGCCACCTGCTTTAAAGTTAACGGTTTCAAATGCCTGATGCCGTAATCCAGAAAATCTTTTTGGAAAGAGACGATGGTTTTCACCACCCGGTAAAGGGTGAGCCGCCTTTGTTCAATGCTTTTCAGAATCCAAAGGGCGGAACTGAGCTTGCTTTCAATGAACTTTTTCGTTTCTTCCTCTTCATTGAAACCCTGGTTGAGCAAAGCACGATACTGGCTGTTGATCCTGAGCCGGGAGCACATATGATCATTGACCAGCACCACATATTCACCGGCTACTTTTTCCACTACCACATCGGGCACAATGTAACGGGTCTCATCACCGCCTCCAAAACGCCTGCCGGGTTTTGGATCCAGGGTCTTGATCAGGTCAGCGACAGCCTGCACCTCCCCGGGCGTAATGGCCAGTTGCCTGGCTAGTTTGGTAATGCGGCCTTCCCCCAAGTCTTCCAGGTGCTCCGTAATGATGGCCCGGGCCAAGGGCTGATCCCCGTAAAGATAAGTTAATTGCAGCAATAAACACTCCGCCAGGTTCCGGGCCCCAACTCCGGGGGGATCAAACTCCTGAATCACTTTCAGGACACTCTCCACCTCATTTTCCGCACACCCCAAAGCCGCCACCGCTTCTTCCACACTGATCCGCAGGTAACCGTTGTCATCAATATTGCCGATCAAAAATTCCCCGATCTTAATCATTTCCGGCTGGGACAAGGAGAGTATGAGTTGCAGCAACAGGTGTTCATGCAAGGTGTTTTCCCTGCTGACAAACTGTTCAAAAGAGCTCTCCTCCGTCCGGGTTTCGGCCATTCCCGTATAACCCAAATCCCGACCGTCGGCAAAATAGTCCTGCCAGTCCACATCAAATTTTTCCGGTTCCGCAGCCCCAGTTTCCTCCCCGGCGCCGTCCTCATTC
>JAAZDD010000074.1 GCA_012512955.1 Clostridia bacterium | reverse complement strand
TTGCCGTCCTGAACAGGTTGATTCAAGAACTGCGGGAACTGAACCCGGACCTGAAAATCATGCCCAGAATTGATAACTCCAGTGTGGTGGAGGCAATGCTTTTGTCCGCTGAGGCAGATTTAGGACTGCTGGAGGGAGAGATCCATTCCCCTGACTTGGTTGCCAAGCCCTTCATGGAGGATGAACTTATTTTAATCTGCTCCCCCGCTCACCCTTGGGCCGAAAAGGGAGCCATCCGGGCAGAGGAGCTGAAACATCAGGGTTTTATTGTCCGTGAAGAAGGAAGCGGCACCCGGGAGGTTTTTGCCTCGGTGATGTTAGCCCATAAAATCCCCTGGAAAATAGCAGGCATCCATAATAACCCTGAATCCACCAAAAATGCGGTGGCTGCCGGTTTAGGCATAGCCGTCATTTCAAAGCTACTGGTGCAAAAGGAGATAGAACGCGGAGAACTGGTTCCCGTTACCGTCCATGGGCTTTCCTTCAAAAGGCACTTCCATGTTGTCCATCATAAAAACAAATATTTCTCCACCGGGATGAAACAATTCATGGACCTCTGCTGTCTTAATCTCTACTGATTTTCTTCCTTTGACGGGTTGAATGAGAAAGCAAAAAGGGACAGGAAAAAAGAAAGTCTGAGCCCCACCGCCTGTACGGTGGGGCTCAGTCCTGCGGAGAGATTTATTTTTCCGCCATAAACGGATACCGGTAATCCGTGGGCGGGCTCAGGTTTTCTTTGATTGTCCTGGGACTGACCCAGCGGAGAAGATTGAGCTTGCTCCCTGCCTTGTCATTGGTGCCGGAAGCCCTGCCGCCTCCGAAGGGCTGCTGCCCTACCACGGCGCCGGTAGGCTTGTCATTGATGTAGAAGTTTCCGGCAGCGTGGGTGAGCTTTTGCTCCAGGTAGACAATGGCCGACCGCTCCCGGGCAAAAATGGAACCCGTTAACCCATAAGGGGAAGTGGTATTGCAGAGGTCCGCCGCTTCCTCCCGCCGGTCGTCGGCATAAACATAGACAGTCAGCACCGGCCCAAAAATCTCTTCCTCCATGGTCTTGAACCGGGGGTTAAAAGTTTCAATGATGGTGGGTTCGATAAAGAAACCCTCTTGATCGTCGTACTTGCCGCCGCAGAGAATGGTGGCCTCGTGGCTGGAGGCGGCGTAGTCGATGTAACCTTTGATGGTATTGAAAGCCTTTTGATCGATGACAGCGCCCATGAAGTTGGTGAAATCCGCTACATCCCCCATTTTAACGGTGGCTGTCTCCGCCAGCAGTTTTTCCTTCACTTCCGGCCAGATACTTTCCGGGATATAGGCACGGGAAGCAGCAGAGCATTTTTGTCCCTGGTATTCAAAGGCTCCCCGGACCAGGGCCGTCACCAGTGCATCCACCTCTGCCGAGGCATGGGCAAAGATAAAGTCCTTACCTCCCGTTTCACCCACCAGCCGGGGATAGGCCTTATATGATTTGAGATGTTGGCCCACTGCCTGCCACATGCCCTGGAACACTTCCGTGGAACCGGTGAAATGGACCCCCGCCAGGTTGGGATCCCTCATGACCAGTTCCCCCACCTCCGCACCGGAACCGGGAATGAAGTTGATTACCCCGTCGGGCAATCCCGCTTCTTGCAGTACTTTCATCACGTAATAGTTGGAATAAACCGCCGCCGAAGCTGGCTTCCAGACCACCGTATTACCGGCCATGGCGGGGCTGGTGGGCAGGTTTCCGGCAATGGCCGTAAAATTAAAGGGAGTCACCGCAAAGATGAAACCTTCCAGGGGGCGCCATTCCACCCTGTTCCAGGCGTCAACGGTGGAAGCGGGCTGCTCCCGGTAGATTTCCGTCATGTAGTAGGCATTGAACCGGAGAAAGTCGATGAGCTCACAGGCGGAATCGATTTCCGCCTGGAAGACGGTCTTGCTCTGGCCCAGCATGGTAGCGGCATTGAGGGTAGCCCGCCAGGGTCCGGCCAGGAGTTCCGCCGCCCTTAGAAAGATCGCCAACCGGTGTTCCCAGGGCATCCTTTCCCATTCCTGTTTGGCGGCTAAAGCGGCCTCGATGGCCATCCGCACTTCCTTTTCCCCGGCCAGGTGATAGGTAGCCAGCACATTCCCCCGGGCATGGGGTTCAATACACTGGCCGGTTCTCCCGGTCCTTATTTCCTTGCCCCCGATAATCAGCGGAATCTCAATGGTATGCCCCCGCATTTCCTGTAAACGGGCTTTCAGCTCCGCTCTTTCCGGGCTTCCGGGCCTATAGGCCAGTACCGGTTCATTTTGCGGCTCCTTGACACGAAAGTAACCGTTAGACACATTAATCCCTCCTTGTTTTATACTACTGACGGTTCCATCACAAAATCCCCGTGGCGGAACCGGTCCAACTCCAGCTTATCAATGGGCATCACCGGTTCTTCTCCCAAAATCACTTCCGCCAGGATCTGGCTGGTCATGGGGGCGATCATAAAACCGTGACCGCTGAAACCGGCTGCCACAAAGAATCCCTCTACACCGGTTCTTCCCAAAACCGGGTTGGCATCGGTGCTCATATCATAAAGGCCGGCCCATTGCCGCACCACCCGCAATTTCCTCAGCGGGGGCAGCAGGGTCACTGCCTGGCGGGCCACGTCCTCCAAAAACTGCCAGCTGGATTGGATATTGAAACTTTCCGGCTCATTGGGATCATTGACTCCCATGATAAAACTGCCGTGGGGAGTTTGCTGGCAATAGAGCCGGTGGTAAAAGGAGATGACCATGGGGTCCTGCATAGGCTCCACCGGCTCCGTTACCAGGGCCTGGTGCCGTTCCGCATAAACGGGTAATTCCAGGCCAACCATGCGCCCGATTACGGCGGCGTGGGCGCCGGCACAATTGACCACCACCGGCGTTTCAATGGTTTCCCTGCCGGTGACCACTCCCCGGACTTTATCCTCCTCCACCAGGATACCCGTCACTTCCGTGAAAGTCTCAATTTGGGCTCCCAGTCTCTGGGCCGCGGCGGCGTAGGCTTGGGTAACCAGAAAGGGATTGGCATGGCCGTCGGTGGGGCAATAAGTAGCCCCGATCAAGCCCTCCGTATTGAGATGGGGTACAATTTCCCTGGCCCCTTGGGGATCAACCATGGTCACAGGGATGCCCAATCCCTGCTGCAGGGCCACATTCCGCTTGAATTGCTCCCACTGGGCCTCCGTGTAGGCCAAGAGCAAGTAACCCTTCTGCTTGAATTCTATATCACCCTGGAACTCCAGTTCCTCAT
>JAAZDD010000073.1 GCA_012512955.1 Clostridia bacterium | reverse complement strand
CCTGGAAAGCTGGCCCACCTATGATGAAAAAGCTTTGGAGCAGGCAGAGGTAACGATGGTCATTCAAGTCAACGGTAAAGTAAGGGAAAAATTGAATGTACCTAAAGACCTGCCTCAAGAGGAACTTAAGCCAATAGTGCTGGCAGAGCAGAAGATTGAAAAGTTCCTGGAAGGGAAGGAAATAGTCAAGTTTATCGTGGTTCCCAATAAACTGGTCAATATCGTTGTTAAATAAGGCTGCCTCAGGGCAGTCTTATTTTCTTCATTGCCTAGGAAATTATATTGATTTTTCAAAAACTAATTGCTTCCCAAATGTAGATGTGGTAGGGTTTTGTCTATGAAGGGAATTATACGGAAAATCTTCTCTGAGCATTGGGAAGACTTTGTGAGAACAGTCGGTAAAAGCAAAATCAGGCCAATAGTTATTCGTGAAGTTGAACGAATGCTAGGTTGTGGTGACCTACGCAACGGTTATGTAGAATATCGTTGTCGTTGCGGGAAAAAGAAGCATGTCGGTTTTACTTGCAAAAGCCGTTTTTGCCCTTCATGTGGTGTGGCATATACAGACCGTTGGGTAGAAAACATGGGCGAGAAAATGTTTAACGTTTCCCACCGTCATGTAGTCTTTACAATCCCTGAGGAATTACGGAATGTATTTTTAAAAGACCGCAAACTATTGAAAGTGTTATCAGACACAGCAGCCCATGTAATACGTTGGACAATTAGTCAACGAAAGAAAAGAGCAAAAATAGAAGTAGCAGTTATTGCAGTAGTCCATACATTTGGACGTGATCTAAAATGGAATCCACATGTGCACTGCCTAGTAGCCGAAGGCTACTTAGAGAATGGCCGGTTATGGAAAAAACTAGACTACATACATTACGGTCAGTTACGTAAATCCTGGCAATTTTCATTGTTAAAAGCATTAAAGAATGTGTTGCCCAAGGGTTTAATTAATAATCTTTATAAAGATAAAAACCAAGGCTTTTATGTTCATGCAAAAACGAAGATGACGAATGCGAAGTCAGCCTCCAAATACATTGGACGTTATGTAGGCCGACCCGCCATTGCAGAAAGTAGGATCATTGCTTATGATGGAAAGCATGTAACATTCTGGTATGAGAAGCATGAGAATAAAGAACGAGTTGAGGTAACTGTTCCAGTGTACCAGTTTATCGCGTTGTTGATTCGTCATATAGCAGAAAAAGGATTTAAGCTGGTTCGCCACTATGGTTTGTATGCACGTGTAAAAAAAGCCACCGTGAAGAAAGCCCAAATCAAAACCCTAGGTGAAGTATACGAAGGTTTAAAGGCAAAACGTCGCAGTTGGCGTTATCGCATTATGAGATCCTTTGGCATTGATCCACTTCGTTGTGAGAAGTGTGGCCATCAGATGGAGTTTTATGACATAGTCTATCCAAAATATGGAAGTCTATTAAATATAATAAAGAGGAAGATGGATAAAGCCTATGAAAAAGAAGAAGCGAAACTTAAAGAATGCTACGAAATCCACCAAAGCTGGGATGCAATATATCTGCCAATTGTGTCAGTATGAGGAGTTTATACCTCAAGATGTACTCGATTACTTCGATGAAATTAATCCTCCAACTCCTTTTAGTGGGCCTCATCAATTTACATGTGAAAAGTGCAATGGTATCATGTCGCCAAAAAAATAAGCACGCCGCAGGCGTGCCTTTTTTATGGGTCAAGGGCTTCTCCGGGCAAATAGCTAAACCCATAACCAAGGATTTCTAATTTTTAAAGCGAAGTATCTTTTAAGCATGAATGAGCTAAAGAGGAGATGTTTGGTGCGGTGAATTTCAATGAAAAGGAAATGGTGAAGCTGTTACGTCGCATGAACCATGATTTTTTGAATCACTTTCAGGTAATTGCAGGATATCTGCAATTAGGCCGGTCCAACCAGGCAATGGCTCATTTAAAGGAGGCAGTGGATGATGTCACTGCCCGCCACAATTTGTTTCGTTGGATCTATCCTACTGCGGTCTTGTTGGTCTTGTCCTGGCAACTGAAATTTTTTGAGAAGGCCAAAAATTTAATTGTTCAAGGCAACACTGATTTGCAGGAAATATCTGTTGCCGAAGACCTGCTGGTTGATTTATTGAGTTCCCTTTTGCACGGCATGTATGCGATCAGCACGGCGGCAGGCGGGGAGGATTGGCTCTTGAAAGTGGAGGATCGGGGTACGGACTATGTTTTTGAAATTGAGTATCTGGGAAAGACAGCGCCCGAATATGATTGGAGCTCCGTCAGCAGCAAGGCGGAGGGAATCGGCTGCCGGTTGGAACGGGAGCCGGAAAAGGGAACCAAGCGCTTAATCTGCCCCAAAGGAATTTCCCGGCCGGGGGCAGAGTAAAGGGACCGTAAAAAGGTGAAGCTAGGGAAGGAAGTACTATATTAATAATGATTACAGGTGATGGAATGTTTTACGATACAGCCAGAATTTATCTTAAAGCCGGTGACGGGGGCGACGGAATTGTTTCCTTTCGCCGGGAAAAATATGTGCCTGAGGGGGGACCTGACGGAGGAGACGGAGGTCGGGGCGGTAATATTGAATTGATTGTCGATGAAGGCCTCAGAACCCTGGTGGACTTCAAGTATAAGAGGCATTACAAAGCAGGCCGGGGCCAGCATGGCCGGGGCAAGAATATGCATGGCAAGAGCGGTGAGGATTTAACCCTGCGGGTTCCACCCGGTACGGTAGTCAAAGACGCTGATACGGGTGAACTGCTGGCCGATTTGACTGTTCCGGGACAGAAGTTTCTGGCTGCCCGGGGAGGACGAGGCGGCAGGGGAAACGCCCGGTTCCTGAGCAATAGGCAAAGGGCACCCCGGATTGCGGAAAAAGGGGAGCCGGGGGAGGAAAAATGGCTCCTGTTAGAACTGAAACTGTTGGCTGATGTGGGCCTGTTAGGTTTTCCCAATGCGGGCAAATCGACTTTGATTTCCCGTATTTCCGCCGCCAAACCCAAAATCGCCGATTATCCTTTTACTACCCTTACCCCCAATTTGGGCGTGGTGAGGCTGGATGAAGGGAACAGTTTTGTCGTGGCCGATATTCCCGGCCTGATTGAGGGCGCCCACAAGGGTGTTGGTTTGGGACATGATTTTTTGCGCCATTTGGAAAGAACAAGGGTACTCATCCATCTCATCGATTTGAGTAACCTGGAACATGAGCCGGAGGATGCTTTTCGCATTATCAACCGGGAGCTCATGCTTTACAGTCCTGAGCTGAGCAAGAAGCCCCAGGTGGTGGCTGCCAACAAGATCGATCTACCCGAAGCCAGGGAACGATTGGCGTCATTACTCAAAGCTCTGGAACCTGATACTCCCGTATTTCCCATTTCCGCGGCTACCGGGGAAGGGGTACAGGAACTCCTTTACCGGGTACAATCCATGTTGGAGGAGATCGGGCCCGTAGAGCCGGCGGCCATTCCTGAAATCGCCTGGAAAGAGACCCGCTTTGAACCGGTCAGCCAACCGGTTACCGTTACCAAAGAAGAGGGAATCTTTATGGTGACCGGCGGGGATGTGGAAAAAGCGGTGGCCATGACCGATATGAATAATGAAGAAGCGGTGCGGCGCCTGCAAAGGATCTTTCGCAAAATGGGTGTGGATGATGCTTTGCGAGAAGCTGGAGCCAAGGACGGGGATGAAGTGCGGATTGGGGACCTAGTCTTCGATTTCGTTGAAACGGGATTTGACCGGGATGAATAGCCGGGACGAAGCTTTTCTGTCATGACTTTGGGTATTGATGACCGGCGACAGGTAACTGACGACCGGGAAAAGATATGCTATAATAATTTAACATTATATTTTTGGGAGGTGCAGACTAACCTTTGGTTAGTAAGCCAGGTTTGACCGGGAAGCAAAGAAGGTTTTTGCGGGCTTTGGGAACGGGAGTTGACCCAATTGTCCACGTGGGCAAAGCAGGCGTTTGGGAGAACACTTTGAAGCAGTTGGAAGAAGCTTTGGAAGCAAAGGAACTGGTGAAGGTCAGGGTTCTGCATAGTCATGATGATGATCCAAAAAGTACGGCAAAAATACTGGCTGAAGCGGTCGGGGCGGAATTGGTGCAGGTAGTGGGGAGAAACATCCTTCTATATCGTCCTTCCACTAAAAAATCAGTAATAGAGTTGCCATAAGGGTGAAAGACGTGGAGAAAGAAACCGGATTTTTCGTTAAACCGGAACTGATTGTGGTCAAGGTGGGAACCAGTACTTTGACTCACAGTACCGGCAAGCTGGACTTAAGACAAATGGAAAAACTGGTGCGGGACCTGGCAGATCTTGCCAATCAGGGCAAAAAACCGGTGCTGGTCTCCTCCGGAGCGGTAGGGGCCGGGGTAGGACGGTTGGGCTTTACCCAACGCCCCCGGACCCTGCGGGAAAAACAGGCCGTTGCGGCAGTGGGACAGGGTATTTTGCTGCAAATGTATGAAAAACTGTTTGCGGAATATGGTTGGATCGTGGCCCAGGTTTTGCTGACCCGCGATGATTTTTCCGACAGGAGAAGGTATTTAAATATCAGCCATACTTTTTCCCAGCTGTTGGAATTCGGGGTAATCCCCATCGTCAACGAAAATGACACTACAGCGGTGGAAGAACTGAAATTCGGCGACAATGACAGCCTGGCTGCTTTGGTGGCGGGGGCGGTAGATGCGGATTTGCTGATTATCCTTTCTGATATTGACGGCCTCTATAATGACAACCCCAGGAGTAATCCCCAGGCGGAAAGAATTAGCCTGATCAAAGAGATTACCCCGGAAATCGAAGCCTTGGCCGGGGGAGCAGGGTCCGCCCTGGGTACCGGAGGCATGGGAGCCAAAATCCAGGCAGCGAAAATATGTACCAATTACGGTATTCCCATGGTGATTGCCAACGGCAGCGAAGAAGGAGTACTGCACCGCATCATCGAGGGGCAGGAAGTGGGAACCTTGTTTTTGCCCCATGAGAATAAGCTCCGGGGCAAGAAGAAGTGGATTGCCTACGGTTCCGCCATCCAGGGCCAACTGGTCATCGACGCCGGGGCTGCCAAAGCGCTGCTGTCCGGAGGCAAGAGCCTGCTGCCCATTGGCATTACCCAGGTGTCCGGAACTTTTGACGCCGGGGCGGCAGTCAGCGTCTTTGGCCCGGACGGCCGGGAGTTGGCCAGGGGGATTACCAATTACAGCAGTACCGAGTTGGAACTGATTAAGGGCAAAAAATCAGGGGACATCGAAGCTGTATTAGGTTATAAAGACTATGATGAAGCCATTCACAGGGATAACTTGGTCTTATGGGAAAACAGCGGCGGTGAAAGGGGATAGAGGATGCTGAGGGAACAATTGTGGGAACAGGGAAAGAAAGCCCGGCAGGCGGCCCGGGAATTGGCTGTTTTATCCAGCGCAGACAAAAACAAAGCCTTGGAAGCAATGGCAGTTAACTTACTGAAAAAACAGCAGCAAATCATTGCAGCAAATGAAATTGATATGAAAGCCGGCCGGGAAAAGGGTTTGTCCAAGGCCTTACTGGACCGACTCCTATTGACGGAAAACAGGATCGCTGATATGGCCCAAGGTCTGAAAGAAGTGGCGGCCTTGCCCGATCCGGTTGGGGAGATTATGGAAATGGTTACTCGTCCCAACGGCTTGCAGGTAGGACGTCAAAGAGTGCCGCTCGGGGTGGTAGGTATTATCTATGAAGCCCGGCCCAACGTCACCGTGGATGCGGCAGGACTCTGTTTAAAGACAGGTAATGCGGTCTTGTTAAGAGGCGGTTCAGAAGCATTCCAGACTAACCAGGTTTTGGTGGGTATTCTGGAAGGGGCCCTGCGGGAGGTGGGGCTGCCGGAGACGGCAGTCCAGTTGGTTAAGACTACTGAGCGGGAAGCAGTAGATATTATGCTGAAAATGCATCAATATTTGGATGTGCTGATTCCCCGGGGCGGTGCAGGTCTGATCAGGCATGTGGTGGAAAATGCCACGGTGCCGGTGATTGAAACAGGCACCGGTAACTGTCACGGTTATATTGATGCCGCCGCTGATTTGGAGCAAGCGGTGGACATTGTTATTAATGCCAAATGTCAGCGGCCCGGCGTTTGCAATGCCCTGGAAACATTGCTGGTACACCGGGAGGTAGCCCCCACAGTATTGCCTCCCCTTGCCCAAAAGCTCCAGGAGGCCGGGGTCGAACTGCGGGGCTGTCCGGCTACCCAGGCAATCCTACCCCAGGTAAAGCCGGCCACGGAGGAAGACTGGAGTACAGAATACCTTGACTTGATTCTGGCCGTGAAAGTGGTGGATTCTTACCGGGAAGCCATAGAGCATATCCACCGGTACAGCACCGGCCATTCGGAAATGATCATCACCGAAGACTATAACAAGGCCCGGGATTTCTTGCAGAGAGTTGATGCGGCGGCCGTTTACGTCAATGCTTCCACCCGTTTCACCGACGGTAACCAGTTCGGCTTTGGCGCGGAAATCGGCATCAGCACCCAAAAGCTGCACGCCCGGGGCCCCATGGGTTTAAGAGAATTAACTACCTATAAATTTATTATTTTAGGAAACGGCCAGATTAGGGGATGAAGCAGGCGGTTACAGAACAGGCGGAATGAGGATGACCATGACATTTCAGCAGACAGGCACAATAGAATCCCTGGCAAGGAAAATAGGGATCATGGGAGGAACCTTTGATCCCATTCACTTTGGGCATTTGGTTACTGCTGAAGCAGCCTTGGCCTCCTTTGATTTGGAGCAAGTTATTTTTGTTCCTTCGGGGAAACCTCCCCACAAGAAGGACTATCCTGTGACCGAGGCCGAGGCTCGCTACTTGATGACCATCATGGCAGTGGCCACCAATGCCCGTTTTCGAGTTTCCCGGATGGAAATTGATCGTCCCGGCTATTCCTATGCTATTGATACGGTAAAAGGTTTTAGGGAACTTTTTGGGCCGCAAACGGAACTGTATTTTATCACCGGCGCTGATGCCATTTTGGAAATACTGACCTGGAAAAATGTAGAGAAATTGTTGGGTTTATGTCATTTTATTGCTGCCACCCGGCCGGGATTTGATCTACATGCTTTGGACCAGGTGTTGGACAAACTACCGGCACTCAAAGGCAGGCTACATTTCTTGGAGGTACCTGCTTTGGCTATTTCCTCTTCCGATATCAGGAAGCGGGTAGCAGAGGGCAGACCCATCAAGTATTTACTGCCGGAAACAGTGGAACATTATATTTATAAAACAGGCCTTTATCAAGACCGTAAGCAGAATGAGGAGGAACGATGAATTCTTTCAGCCATTATCATGGGAAATTGGCACAGAAACTGACACCCAAAAGATACAAACACTCTGTTGCAGTAGCGGAAACAGCATTGGCCTTGGCCAAGATACATAAAGTACCGTCGGGTCCTGCCTACCTGGCCGGTTTGCTCCATGATTATGCCAGGGATTTACCCGATCCCATCCTGGCTGAACTGGCCAAAAGTGCCGGTATTCCTGCTGATCCCGTTCTGGATGCGCTGCCGGAATTATGGCACGGCAGCGTCGGTGCCTTTTTGGTGGAAAAGGAGCTGGGTTTAAAGCATCCTCAATTATTGCAGGCAATTCGCTATCATATTCTGGGGCATCCTGCTATGACTGATTTAGATAAAGTAGTGTTTATTGCAGATATGATTGAGCCGAACCGGGACTTTTCGGGGGTGGAGAGAATCAGGGAAATGGCGTTTAAGGATTTGGATGAGGCAATGCTCTTGGCTTTTGAGCAGTCCATTCATTATCTTTTGGACAAAAAGCAATTGATTCATCCTTTGATGATTGAGGCCAGAAATCAATTGATTTTGACGGCAAGGCTTGAAGGGAGATGAGCTTCGTTGCAGGAGCCAAAAGTGGTGCTGAAGGCATGTTTGGAGGCTTTGGAGGAAAAAAAGGGTTCGGACATTGTGGTGTTGGAAGTTAAGAATCTCACTCTCATTGCCGATTATTTCGTGATTGCCACCGGCAGGTCCAATACCCAGCTCCAGGCTCTGGCCCGGCACGTGGAAGAAAAATTGGAAGAAGAGGAGATTAGACCTCTTCGGGTGGAGGGTTTTAGGGAAGCCCAATGGATTTTGATGGACTACGGACAAGTGGTGGTTCATCTTTTCTTGCCTGACCAGAGGGAATACTATAATTTGGAAAGATTATGGGGAGATGCCAAGATCATCACCGATATTCCCTAATGGATGACCGGGCGGTTTAGCTCCGGTTCCGTTTGGCAAGAGTATCATTTAAAAGGGGAGTGAATGTATGCAGGAACGTTATGATTTTTCCCAAGTGGAAAAGAAATGGCAAAACATTTGGGAACAAAGAGGAATGTACCAGGTAACGGAGGATGAGAGCCGGGACAAGTACTATGTACTGGAAATGTTTCCTTATCCTTCGGGGAATTTACATATGGGACATGTTCGGAATTACTCCATCGGTGATGTCGTGGCCCGTTTCAAAACCATGGAAGGTTACAATGTGATCCATCCCATGGGCTGGGATGCTTTTGGCTTGCCTGCGGAAAACGCCGCCATCCAGCATGGTATCCCTGCCAGCATCTGGACCAAGGAGAACATTGCCAATATGAAGCGCCAGCTGAAAGCAATGGGCCTCAGCTACGACTGGCGCCGGGAAGTAGCTACCTGCAAACCTGATTATTACCGTTGGACTCAGTGGTTGTTTTTGCAGTTTTATAAAAAGGGATTAGTGTTTAAGAAAAAAGCCGCTGTCAACTGGTGCCCTTCCTGTGCCACCGTTTTAGCCAATGAGCAGGTAGTGGAGGGGGCCTGTGAACGTTGCGATTCCGTGGTGGACAAGAAAGAGCTGGAACAGTGGTTTTTCAAAATTACCGATTACGCCCAGCGATTGCTGGATGATTTGGAAAAGTTGCCCGGGTG
>JAAZDD010000072.1 GCA_012512955.1 Clostridia bacterium | reverse complement strand
CTTGGTTTACGGCCATAAACCTTTGGGTATGCTATTTGAAACCTATACTGCTAAAGAGGCTAGAAGTTGGTACATCTGCCGAGGAAATCTCCTAGACTGTTTACGTGAAGTAAGGCTTAACGGGGATTAAAGTGTGTACTAAGTGGCAATCCGGCCCTGCCGGTGGTAACACAGCAGAGCAATCCTTAAAGGGAAACCGCCAGTAACGGCGACGTACAGGTGGATTGTTGGGAAAGCCTGCCGGACCTTAAGGCGCAGAGTTTACCCGTTAAGTCACCACTCCTACCTACAGCATACGAAATAAAGGGATGAAAGTTTGAATGGTTTTTTTCAAAAATGTACCCCAAAGCACCTTTAAACATGCATTGTTGTTAGGGTTGGGGGCTTTTTTTTTAGCTATTCTTTTGAGTTTGGTTTCCCAAAGCTTATTGTCTAAAGTGGCGTCAATTATTCCGGCGGTTTTCTTGTTGCTGGTAATTGTACTTTTGGGTATTGTTTTTGATATAATTGGGACAGCAGTAACCAAAGCCGCCGAAAGTGCATTCCATGCGAAAGCAGCCAGGAAAATTCCCGGTGCTAAAGAAGCAGTACTTTTAACCAAAAATGCCGACAAGGTGGCCAGCTTCTGTAATGATGTAGTGGGTGATATCAGCGGTACTTTAAGCGGGGCCATCGGTGCCGCCATCGTAATGCGGCTGGCTTCAGGGGGGTTGGGGCTACCGGAAGTTTTATTGAGTACGTTGATGACAGCCTCTATTGCCGGAATTACCATCGGGGGAAAAGGGCTGGGCAAGAATTTTGCTTTACGGGAAGCGGAAGCAGTGATTTTTAAAGTGGGGCAAGCATTGGCCTTAATGCCTAAAACCACTGCCCGGTCCCGGAGCCGGAAAGCTCCTAAAAGGAGGAAATAGAATGCGTTTGGAGGACATCAAGGATCCATCACAACTGAAAGCACTAAGTCTTGAAGAAATGACCGATTTGGCTGATGCGATCAGGCAGAAATTAATCCTGACCGTATCCAAAACAGGGGGACATTTAGCGCCAAACCTGGGGGTAGTGGAGTTAACCATTGCCTTGCACCGGGTCTTCAATTCCCCGGTGGACAAGATCATCTGGGATGTGGGACACCAATCTTATGTACATAAAATCCTGACCGGTCGACTGGACCGGATTAACACTTTGCGCCAATATGGGGGCATCAGCGGATTTCCCAAAATAGATGAAAGTCCCCATGATGTTTTTAATACAGGGCACAGCAGCACCTCCATTTCCGCAGCCTTGGGAATGGCACTGGCCCGGGATTTAAACAAGGAAAATCATGAAGTGGTGGCCGTCATTGGCGACGGGGCCCTTACCGGCGGCATGGCATTTGAAGCCCTCAATCACGCCGGGCATCTTGGCACCAAACTGGTTATTATACTCAATGACAACGAAATGTCCATCGCCAATAATGTAGGTGCTTTATCCTCCTACTTGACCAGGATGCGTTCCGATCCCCGGTACTATAAAGGTAAGGAAGACATAGAACAAATCTTGAAGCGACTGCCGTCCATCGGTCCCAGAGTAGTCAAAATGGCGGAAAGAATTAAGGACAGTTTAAAATACCTGGTAGTTCCGGGAATGTTGTTTGAAGAACTGGGTTTTACTTATTTGGGTCCCATCGACGGTCATAATTTGAATACAATGATTACCGTATTCCAGCAGGCCAAAGGAATTAAGGGGCCTGTGTTGGTCCATGTCTTAACCAAAAAAGGAAAGGGTTACCGGCCGGCGGAAAACAACCCGGATGCCTTCCACGGTGTCGGGGCCTTTGACGTGGATACGGGACAACCTAAGCCTAAAACGGGGCCCCCGACCTATACGGAGGTCTTTGGCCGGTCCCTGACCCAATTGGCTGCTCATAATCCTAAAATTGTAGGCATTACCGCAGCAATGCCCGACGGCACCGGCTTAAGCTATTTAGCCAGGGAATTTCCGGAACGTTTTTTTGATGTGGGTATTGCTGAGCAACATGGAGTTACCTTGGCTGCCGGAATGGCCATCAGGGGGTACCGCCCGGTGGTTGCCATCTATTCAACTTTCCTGCAGCGGGGCTTTGACCAAGTCCTTCACGACGTCTGTCTGCAGAAGCTGCCGGTGGTGTTCGCTTTGGACCGTGCCGGCCTTGTAGGTGAGGACGGGGAAACCCATCATGGGGTTTTTGATCTGTCTTACCTCCGCTCCATTCCCAACCTGGCGGTCATGGCGCCAAAGGACGAATTAGAGCTAAGTCAGATGCTGACGGGGGCTTTACAGCATGAAGGTCCCGTAGCCATTCGCTATCCCCGGGGTCAGGGTAAAGGGGTTTCCCTGGCGAAAAGATATGATCCCCTCCCTATCGGTGTGGCGGAAATCCTGTCGGAAGGAAAAGACCTGGCGATCCTGGCCCTTGGGCCCTGTGTCTACGATGCCCTCCGGGCAGTGGAAAAGCTGAACAAGGAGGGAATTGATTGTACTCTCATTAACGCACGTTGTGTCAAGCCTCTGGATGAACAAACCCTTTTGAAAGCCATCAGGAGATGTAAAAAGGTTGTTACCGTCGAAGAAAATGTTCTTGCAGGAGGCTGTGGCAGTGCTGGCCTGGAAATGCTGGCCCGTCATCAGCTTCAGGAGGTCCAAGTGGTCCGGATTGGTTTGCCTGATGCTTTTATACCTCATGGCAACGTGAACTTGTTACGGGAAGAATATGGTCTCTCTGCGGACGGTATCTTGAAAACCATCCGGGACAAATTCTTTTTCCGCAGGAGAAAAACAGGCTTTATCACTTCTTAGCTAAACGGCGTCAAGCCGTTTTTTGCTTTAACAGGGATTTGAATGAATTTGCCAAATGACATATACTATTGATAGATGTGGAAAGGAAGATACCTGTGGAGAAAAAAAGGTTAGATGTGCTCTTGGTGGAAAAAGGTCTTTTCCCCACAAGGCAGAAAGCCCAAGGGGCCATTATGGCCGGTCGGGTGCTGGTGGACGGGCAAAAAAAGGACAAGGCGGGGACACAAGTCCCGGTAACTGCGAACATTGCTGTCACCGGCCAGGATCTTCCTTATGTGAGCAGGGGAGGCCTGAAGTTAGAGAAGGCACTGGCTGTTTTTCCGGTGGAAATGAAAGGGAAGACTGTACTGGATGTAGGTGCTTCAACCGGAGGGTTTACTGACTGTGCCTTAAAACACGGTGCTACCCGGGTGATTGCCGTTGATGTGGGCTATGGGCAGTTAGCCTGGGAACTGAGACAGGATCCCCGGGTCACTGTTTTGGAAAGGACCAATGTTCGCTACCTGACCCTGGACCAAATTGGAGGACAACCGGTCGATATAGTCACGGTGGATGTTTCTTTTATTTCATTAAGTTTGGTACTGCCGGCTGTAGTCCCTTTGGCTCGGGAAACCGCCGATTACATACTGTTGATTAAACCTCAATTCGAAGCGGGCAGGCACCAAGTTGGAAAACATGGAGTGGTCAAAGACCCTAAAGCTCACCGGCAGGTTATTATAAAGATTATGGAGAAAGGAAATGAACTTGGTCTCAACCCGGGCGGGTTAGACTACTCCCCTATAACCGGACCGGAAGGCAATATAGAGTATCTTATTTGGCTGACCAAGAACCCGGTTCCTGCCTTGCTGCAGGATGCGGCAGTGGAGGCTACGGTTCAGGCAGCCCACAATTCTCTGTGCTAGCCGTATTGATCGATATAGAAAAGAGGCAGGAATTGGCTTATGAGAATAGGTTTGGTAACTAATCCGGAAAAACAGAGAGCGGAAGCTGTGGCCCAATATATTATCGACTGGGCCGCCAAAAAAGGAATCCACCTGGTCACAGGTGAAGCACTGGATAGCTATTTGCATAATGCCGGATCCACTGTAAGGTATCCGGCAGATTTGGATTGTGTCCTGGTACTGGGCGGTGACGGTACTTTTTTGAATGTGGCCAGGAAATTGGCACCTTTAGGGATTCCTTTGCTGGGCATTAATTTGGGACATCTTGGCTTTTTAACGGCAATTGAACTGTCCGGCCTGCAGGAGGGATTGGACGCCTTGGCTAGGCAGGACATTGCCTTGGAAAACAGGATGATGCTGGAAGCAGAAGTTATAAGAGCCAGGAGAGCTCCGGAACTGTTTTATGCCCTAAATGATATGGTTATAACCAAGGGAGCTTTTTCCCGGATGATCAGGTTGAGAGTCTCGGTGTCAGGGCAATATGTAGATACTTTTCCTGCCGACGGTGTTATTGTCTCTTCTCCCACAGGTTCCACTGCTTATTGCCTATCGGCAGGGGGGCCCATTGTCACTCCGGAACTGGAAGCAATGATTCTCACTCCCATTTGTCCCCATAATTTGTACTCCCGCCCCATGGTCATTTCCCCAACAGAATCTGTCTGCATCTCCATGGTTACCCAGGATGTGGAGGCAATGCTAACAGTAGACGGGCAACAGGGGGTAGTGCTCAAAAAGGAGGACGTGGTAACTGTTCGTAAGGCGCCTTTTTATACCCGGTTGGTACGCCTGAAAGGGAGGACTTTTTTTGCTGTTTTGAAAGAAAAACTCCAGGAGGGAGCCTCCAATGATGAGCCTGTTTAAGGATGCGGTATCTGTTTCCCATTGGTGGTTGCAAACATATCTGACCCAGGGCATGGTGGCTGTGGATGCTACGGCCGGCAACGGTTATGATACGGTTTTTTTGGCGGGAAGAGTCGGTCCCACCGGCCGGGTTTACGCTTTTGACATTCAAGAGGAAGCCCTCCGGGAAACCCGGGCCCGGATTACAGAACAGGGATTGGCAGACAGGGTAGAATTGATCCACGCCGGACATGAAAGACTGTTGGAATACGTAAATGAGCCCATTAATGCTATGGTTTTCAACTTGGGCTACCGTCCCCGGGGTGATAAAAGGGTGATCACCCGTCCGGAAACCACCATTGAGGCCCTGAAGGGGGGAATGACTTTGTTGGTATCAGGCGGACTAATCCTGTTAACAGTATATACGGGACATCCGGGTGGCGAAGAAGAATGGACAAGTTTGAGGCAATTTCTGGTCCGCTTGCCGAAAGAAAAATGGCAGGTGGTCAAACTGAAATTCTTAAATCGTCCTGAAAAAGCGCCTTTTAATATAGGGATCCAAAAATACGGTTAGCTGTAAGGTGGTGGTACCGTTGAAGGAAGCAAGACAACGAAAAATTATAGATATTATTACCCAACAGGTGATTTGTACCCAGGATGAACTGGTAAAGACGTTGGCCAAGAAGGGGTTCAAAGTAACCCAAGCTACTATTTCAAGAGATATTAAAGAATTAGGACTAATTAAAGTGCCTTCCGAAGGCAATCTGTACCGTTATGCCCTTCCGGCTGACACCCGGACACCAAACCCCTTAGCAAGGCTCCACAAAGTATTCAGGGATTCGGTAGTTAAGGTGGATTACAGCGAGAACATTATCGTCATCCGCACCTTAACCGGAAATGCTCATGCGGTAGCTGCCTGTCTTGACCATTCCGAATGGGAGGAGGTACTGGGTACAGTGGCCGGAGACGATACGATTATGGTGGTGGTTAAGCCAAAGTCGGCAGTTGAAAAAATCTACAGGACTTTGACCAAACTGCTGGAGTAGAGGGGGCTTTACCGTGCTGGAACAGCTTCGGATTGAGAATTTCGCCTTAGTGGAAAAAGTCACCGTCAATTTTCATCCCGGTCTGAACATCATGACCGGGGAAACGGGAGCAGGAAAATCCCTGGTAGTGGATGCATTGGGGCTCCTTTTAGGGGAAAGGGCCTCGGCTCAATATATCAGAACCGGCGCGGACCGGGCTCTGGTGGAAGGTTATTTTACTTACTCTCATGAGGAGATAAACTGTGTATTAAGTGAATTGGGCCAGGAATCATCGCAGGATAACAGTCTCCTGCTCTCCAGGGAGATTACGAAAGCAGGCAAAAACTATTGCCGTATTAACGGAAAGATAGTTCCTTTAAATATGTTTCAGACGGTAGGCCGCCTCTTGGTTGATATCCATGGTCAAAATGAGCAACTGTCTTTGCTGGTTCCCGAAAAGCAGTTGTCAATGCTGGATTTGCGCGGCGGAGCAAAACTAATGCAGCTATTAAACCAGGTGAAGGAAACATACCGGCAACTGGAAACAGTTCAACAGGAGCTAAAGGAATTAACAGGTGATCCGGGAGAGCGGGAGAAACAGATTGCTTACTGTCAATTCCAGTTAACCGAAATCGAACAGGCACGGCTACGGGAGGGTGAAGAAGAAGAACTGCTCCAAAGAAAAAAGATCCTGCAAAACGGGGAAAAGTTGTTAACCGGTGCCTCAGAGGCCTATGAATTAATCTTCAGAGGTATGAACCAACCGTCCGCTTATGATCAACTGAGCCAAGGAATCGCTTTATTGGAGCAATTAGTGAGCATTGATGAAAGCTTAAAAGATATTCTGGCCTTGGGGGAGAATTGCCTTTACCAATTGGATGATCTGGCCCGGGAGTTGCAGAATTACCTTTCCGGTGGAGAGTTTGACCCCAATGAACTGGAAGAAGTGGTCCAAAGGCTGGAGTTGATCGGAGGATTAAAGAGAAAATATGGTGCCACCGTCAAGGACATTTTGGCATATCAGGTTCAAGTGCAGCATGATCTTGAGGAATTACAGCAGATGGAAGGAAAAATTAAACTGCTGAAACAAGAAAAGGAACGGCTGTCCAAGGAATACGAAGGATGGGCTTTGGCCTTAACTGAAATGCGGAAACAGGCCGCCAGACAATTGGAACAGGAGATACAGGAAACACTACGTGATCTTGATATGCCGGCGGCACAATTCCAATGTCGTTTCGCCCAATGTCCCCAGCCGGGCAGCACCGGTTTGGATGAAATGGAATTCTACATTAGCCCCAATTTGGGAGAACCTTTAAAGCCCTTGGCGAGGATTGCCTCAGGCGGTGAAATGGCAAGAATAATGCTGGCTCTCAAAGCGATTCTGGCTGATGTAGAATCAGTGGAAACAATGGTGTTTGACGAAGCGGATTCCGGCATCGGAGGCCTGACTGCCGTTAAAGTAGGTCAGAAACTAAGACAAATTGCCGGATCCCGCCAGGTCATCTGCATTACCCATTCACCGCAAATTGCCGCTTTCAGCGATTATCATTTTCTTCTCTACAAAGTAGGGGTTGACGGAAGAACTGTTACCAATATAAAGCCTATTGAAGGCCAGGAAAAAATAAAAGAGTTGGCTCGGATGTTAGGTGGCGGACCTGAAGATACCACCGCTTTACAGCATGCCCAGAGACTGATTGAAGACGCCATCCAAGAAAAATACTTTTAAAATTAAATTGATTTTTTTTTGCAAATATTTCAAAGTGCCCAAACCGTTGGGGCTAAAAGGCTTTGGGATGTTTTTGCGATTATAAAAATGATAAGCCGGGACACTTTAAAAAGGACACACGGGAAGCAAAAACATTTCAAATCCAGGAGCGTGATCTTCAGTGCCCCAGCGACGATCCATTATAGGCATAGTATTGGCAGTTTTGGTTATTTTCATTAGTTTTAGTCCTCAATTAAGAAGTTTCTATTCCTTGCCGGCCTTGCTGCAAGTTGGAGTGGGAGACCAATTAGGGCTCGATCTCAACTTACCTTCATATTTAACCAATACATTACAAGTAGAAATAGATGCCCATCCCATTGATGTTCTTACCTTTGAGGAAAAGCACAACAGTTTAGCCAATTTCCTACAACCGGATATGGCGCCGATGGCAGCTAAGCCGGGACAGGCAAATCTCAAATTGAAATTATTTGGTTTAATTCCGGTAAAAAATGTTAATGTAGATGTTAAACCCCGGATCGAACTTATTCCCGGTGGCCATGCCATTGGCATTTTGTTAAAAACCCAGGGTGTTACCGTAATCGGCTTTGCTCCTGTTAAAGATGAGAAAGGCAAGGAGCACCTGCCTGGGGAACAGGCGGGGCTAATGGTGGGAGATACCATTGAAGCAGTTAACGGTACCCCTGTCGCCACCGACGAAGAAACGGCCACCCTGATTGATCAACTGGGCCGCAAAGGCAAACCCATTATTCTGGATATAAAAAGAGGTAACTTAAAGCAAAAACTGGCCATGGTACCGGTAAAATGCCACGATACCAATCGCTATCGCATCGGCTTATATATTCGTGACAGCGCTGCGGGGGTAGGCACCCTGACTTTTTATCATCCCGAGACTCAGGTTTATGGTGCCCTTGGCCATGTGATTGCAGACGTGGAAATAAATAGACAGATTGGTGCAGGGGAGGGTAAAATAGTTAACGCTTCTATCCAAGGGATTCACCAGGCCCGGCGGGGGCAACCGGGGGAAAAAATAGGTTCTTTTCAGGGGTCTCAGGGGGTTTTTGGTGATATTCGGAAGAATACCAATTATGGCATTTTTGGCACTATAAACAGACCAATAAAAAATGACTTTTATCGAAATCCCCTGCCTGTAGCTTATGGTCATCAAGTCCAGGTCGGGCCGGCAGAAATGTTGACGGTTATTGAAGGCAACAAAATCGAACGTTTTAGTATCGAAATAGAAAAAATCAATCCCCAACGGTTAGCCAACGGCAAGAATTTGCTCATTAAAATTACCGATCCACGTTTATTGAAAGTAACAGGCGGGATCATTCAAGGAATGAGTGGCAGCCCGATTATCCAAAATGGTTATTTGGTAGGAGCGGTAACCCATGTGTTGGTGAATGAGCCGTCACGAGGTTATGGAATTTTAGCCGAATGGATGTTGACGGAAACAGACCTGATGGAATATGCCAAAGAAGCGGCTTAATCCCGTCCTTACCGGACGGATTTTTTTTGTCGCTTCACCATAAAAAGAGAATAAATTTCCATAAGAAGGAAGGAGATAACACTCCCCACGTCGAAATGATAAAAACAGGAAAGGATATTCTTGATTTTTTAGGGAGAGGCGGGATCAAGTTAATGGCAGACAGAATTAATGTACTCATTGTCGATGATAATCGTGAATTCTGCGAAATTCTACAGGAGTATTTGATGGAACACCAGGAATTCTCAGTGGTAGGTGTGGCCTTCAACGGTTTAGAGGCGGTCAAGTTGATTCAGGAAAAGGAACCGGACGTAGTAGTATTGGACATTATTATGCCCCATTTGGACGGTATCGGAGTGCTGGAAAGTTTAAACGCAATGGAATTGACTGCCCGCCCCAAGGTAATCATTCTGACCACATTGGGCCAGGAATTCATGACTAAAAGAACTGTAGAGCTGGGCGCTGACTACTACATTTTAAAGCCGTTTGATTTGGAGGTTTTGGGCACCCGGATTCGCCAATTAGCCAAAGGACATGTCAAAGCGGTGCAAAATACCATTAAAATCAAGAACCTGGACGTGGAAGTCACGAAAATAATTCATCAAATGGGTGTACCTGCTCATATAAAGGGTTACCAGTACCTAAGGGATGCTATTATTTTAGTCATTGATGATGTTAGTTTGCTTGGCGCCGTCACCAAAGAGTTATACCCTATGATTGCGGAAAAATACCAAACCACCCCCAGCCGGGTGGAAAGAGCCATCCGGCACGCCATTGAGTTGGCTTGGGACCGGGGCAATGTGGAGATGATGAACCGCTTTTTCGGCTATACCATCAATGTGGAAAGAGGTAAACCCACTAATTCTGAATTTATCGCCATGATAGCTGATAAACTCAGAATTCAAACAAAAATCAGTTAATTAATGATAAAGGAAAATTGACAAAGTCCCATTTCTGACCGTTCTTATAAGGCTGTTAATGTTTGCACAGCTCAAGCGGAAGGCCTACGCTGTTACCGGCAGCAAGCTGCCGACAGCTGGGGCCCAACGCCCGTTCCGCAAAGCATTAACAGCCTTATGCTATTTGTCAACAAGCTGAGCTTGTGCAGATTCCCGCTACGCAGGTTTTTGCATTTCTTTGTCCTCAAATAACCATAATAATTGAGAGTGAAGAAAAAGACAACCAGGGTGATACAAGTGGGCATTCAGGGACGGTGCCGGGTGGATGCCCGGACAAAGAATTTGGTGCGGAAAATTTTGCCCTTCGAGATTGCCATTGTGGATCACATGGACATGGATGAAATTGCCGCCGACGCTTTACTGGAAAAACGGATTAAGGGATTGGTTAACGCCTCTCCGTCACTTTCAGGCCGGTATCCGGCCCTAGGCCCCAGCAAGTTATTGACGGCCGGTATTCCCATTGTTGACATGGTAGGTCCGGAAATAATGGAGACGGAGGATGGCACCTGGGTGGAAATGACCGGCAATCAGGTCCGTACTTCCCAAAAAATCTTCCTAGGAAGAAGGCTTAACCGGCAAGAACTGGCAAAACAGTTAAAATTGGCGGAGAAAAACCTGAACAGGCAGCTGGAACAATTTGCTTTGAATACCTTGGATTATGCTCTCAGGGAAATGAAGCTTATTTTTGCCCCCCTGGTCCTCCCTCCTTTAAAAACCCCGATCAAGGGTAAGCATGTTTTGATCGTGGTTCGGGGACGAGATTATAAAGAAGACTTGCAAGCTATCATCCCTTATATTAAAGAAGCTAAACCGGCGCTCATCGGTGTGGACGGCGGTGCCGATGCGCTCATCGAAGAAGGATTTCGCCCTGATCTGATTTTAGGTGATATGGACAGCATTTCTGATCGAGCACTGCAGTGGGGAAGGGAAATAATTGTTCATGCCTATCCCAACGGCAAGGCACCCGGTGAGGAGCGGGTTAAGAAACTGGATCTACCTTATCATAAACTGCCGGCGCCGGGGACCAGTGAGGATGCAGCCATGCTGTTGGCATTTGAAAGCGGTGCCGAACTGATTGTTGCCTTGGGTACCCATACCAATCTCATTGATTTTTTGAATAAAGGGCGAGAAGGTATGGCCAGTACTTTCCTGGTAAGACTAAAAGTAGGCACCGTATTAGTTGATGCTAAAGGCGTCAATAAACTTTACCGGCAAAAACTGAAAGGTACTTATGTAGCTAAACTGATTGCTGCCGCCTTATTACCCATCACCGTAATTACCGTGATCCATCCTCATTTCTACCAACTGATGCGGTTGTTATGGATGCGAATGAGACTCGCCCTGGGCTTCTGAGGAGGTGTCTTTAGTTGGTTGCCCCTGTTTCCGTAGTTATTCCTGCTTACAATGAGAGCCTCCTGATCAGGGAAACAGTCGGTGCTTTAAGGAACTTTCAAGAGATCCTGGAGATCCTGGTGATTGACGACGGTTCCACTGACGACACCGGAACCGTTGCCGCTGCCGTCGGAGCAGCAGTGTGGTCCAATCATGAGAATTTGGGTAAAGGAGCTTCCTTGAATATAGGAGCAGCGCTGGCTAGGGGGAAGGTGATCCTGTTCCTAGATGCCGATTTGGGGGAGACTGCCCGGGAAGCAGCCCGGCTGTGGGAACCAATTTTGTTGGAGCAGGCTGACTGTGCCATTGCCCGGTTTCCTAAAGCCCGGCAAAAGAGCGGGTTCGGCTTAGTTAAAAAATTAGCCCATTGGGGAGTTCAGCATTATGGAGGTCAGAGAATCGCTGCAGTTCTTTCCGGCCAACGAGCCTTTAATCGCAGGGCCTTGGAAGCGATTTTTCCGTTGGCCTATGGTTATGGCGCAGAAGTGGCCGCTACCATCCGGCTCCTGCAAAAGGGTTTCCGGATTGTGGAGGTGGATTTAGCCATGTCCCACCGGGAAACCGGCCGGGATCTTAAAGGATTTTTGCATCGAGGTAGGCAATTTCATCATATTTTGAGGGTGCTGGCAGGAGAAGCGTTAAAATGAGTTCTTTGTTTCTACTCTTATCCGGATATCTGGTTACCAAAGCAGTATTGCCATTGAGCCTGAGAGCGATGTTAAGAGGGGGCTTAATAGCTGAAAACTACCAGGGAGTTCTTCTTCCTTTTCCGGCAGGATTAATCCCCGTCACTGTTTTCTTATCGTTGGTGGCCATCCATGGCCTTTGGTCCACTTCCGGAACCTGGACGGTGTTCTTTCTTTGCTTCGGATTGGCCCTCCTGGGTCTTTGGGATGATTTGAAAGGAAGTCCAGATTACAAGGGATTTAGAGGTCACCTGAAAGCACTGTCTGAAGGACATTTTTCCACAGGCTTCATTAAAGCTTCTGTCGGCGGCCTGCTGGCTTTATGCGGCGCCTGGTCTCTAGGTGAAAGGGAAACAGAACATTTAATCATCAATACTTTGTTGATTGCTTTGTTGACCAATTTTTTTAATCTATTGGATTTGCGTCCGGGAAGAACCCTGAAAATATTTTTGGCTATAGCCGTTTTATTCCTGTGGTTCTTTCCCGTTGATCATTTTTGGTTACCGGCCCTTCTGGGGCCCATGGTGGCCTATTTTCCCTGGGATTTAACTGCCAGGGGAATGCTGGGAGATACCGGTGCCAATTTATTGGGATTTGTTTTAGGGTTGTCCTTAATAACATTATGGGGGTTGCCTGAAAAGCTGATCATCCTGGTCGTTTTGATAGGAATTCAGATTTATGCAGAAAAGTTTTCCATCACGGAGTTGATCGAGCGATATCCCATACTTAGATACATGGACCGGTGGGGACGACCGGAACATTAAGGAGGGAACGGTGAGGCGACGGTAATGATCAACTTAGCAGAGGGAGAAGTAATCAAAATCATGGCAGAAAACCAGGGAGCAACCAAAGCGCTGGTCCGGATGTCAGGGGAAGAATGCATTGCTATCGGTTTTCATGCCTTTACTCCTGCTCTCCGTGTGGGCGATCAGGTGGTCCTGAATACGACAGCCGTCGATTTAGGCTTGGGTACGGGAGGCTGTCACTTCGTTCTTTATAATAAATCGCGGCCAGGCCAGCCAATAGCTCCGGGTCCTGGGCATATCATGAAACTCAGGTATACTCCCCTCCAATTCAGTGTCTTAAGCGTGGAAGAGGAAGCAAGCCCTTATCATTCCCTGCTGGAAAACAGCTCCTCCCTGGCAGGTACCCCGGTAGTGGTAGGACTTTTACACAGTCACCTAACACCGGCAGTATTGGCCCTAAACTGGATCAGCAACGGCCGGTTACGGGTAGCCTACCTGATGACTGACGGTGGTGCATTGCCTATTAGTTTCAGCACTCAGGTTCAACTATTGAAAGACAAAAACCTGCTGGCGGGAACTGTGACCGTCGGACAGGCCTTTGGCGGAGATTTGGAGGCCGTCAACTGTTATTCGGGGCTACTGGCGGCCAAAACAGTATTAAAAGCTGATATTATCGTAGTAGCCATGGGACCCGGAATCGCCGGTACTAACACCAAATTCGGTTTCTCGGGGATAGAACAGGGGGCTGTGGTAAACGCCGTACTGGCCTTGGGTGGCAGACCGGTAATAATCCCACGGATCTCCTTTGCTGACCCAAGAACCAGGCATCAAGGATTAAGCCATCACACTCTGACCATTCTAAAGAATGTAATCTTAGGGACCGGTTGGGTGGGTCTTCCCAAGGTGACTCCTCCGGAAAATCGACTGTTGAAAGCCCAGCTCCAGGCAGCAGGGCTGGAAGAAAAATATGTTTTCGCAGAAAAAAACACAGCACCTTTATCGGAGGAGTTGTCCCGGTATGGATTGCAAGTGAGTTCCATGGGTCGTTGTTATCGGGAGGATCCGGCTTTTTTCGGGGCTGCTTGGGCTTCCGGCTTAGTAGCTTATGATTTGTTCAGCGGCATCAATGCAGATGGTAATTAAGCATTTGCTCCAGAGTCCATTCTTCAGGAAAAGATGCCAGCCATTCATTTAATTCACGACAGGTGCCGTAAAAAATCAGGGAACGGTTTGTTACATAAAGTTCCACATAGATACACCTCACTTTTCCCAGTTGGTGGATCTATTTCTATGCATTTCAGTTTCCAATTATGTAAGGGTGAGCAAATGAATTGGCAGCCGGTTATCAATTGTTCGACGGATGCATCGGGAGCCAGGCTGGCAGGTTTACAACAGCAGATCGTCGTGATCGTTGATTTGATTGATATGTCTACTACCTTGGAAGCCGCCTTGGAAGGAGGTGCTCTCAACGTATACGGGGCAAGTCCTGACCAAGCCAGTGCACCTGTCCCGGTGGATCCGGTCGCCATAGGTTATCAAGCAGGCCGGGAAGCCAGGTCCCGGAGCGCATCGGTAGTGATCGTGGCAGAACCCCGGTGGGGAGGTAACCGGCAGAGACTGCGATCCTGCCGTTCCGTAATCAAAGGATTAAGGGCAGCCGGCGTAGCCGAATATCAAATAGTGCCCAATTTGGGCATTACCACCGCTAAATTGGTCAGCTTTGAGCAGTCTGTAGTGATTGCCGTGACTAATTCCGGCGGAGTTGCTTTTGATGCTGCCCGGACAGCCGGGGGAACTGTTTTGACGGCAACTATTGCCCGGACTTGGAGAATGAGGGGAGAAGAGCCTGCTGAAGCAGGAGTGAACAGAGCCCTGGCTTTGGCAACTGCCCTGAAAAAAGACCTTTGCTTCGTCGCTGCCAGCAGTAAAGCTCAGGAAGATATTCTGGCAGCCCAGTATTTAACCCGGTTGGCTATCTTAAGGCGAGACCTGGCAGGTGTTTGAGACAAGTTGGTTATAATCCGGCCCTTTCTTCCATAAACATTAAGTATCATGACTAGGGAGGAACCGGTGTGCTTAAAAGTCTCAAAAAGATCTGGCTCAGTCACTTCCGGGACAACCTGTGGTTGTATCTTTTAGTGCTGGCTTGCCTGGTGCTGGGGGTAATCATGGGTACCGTAACGGTAAAGCTGTTGTCCCCTGATGAAGCACTGGAGTTGGGAGAATATCTTTCTTCTTTTATCGTAGGTTTGGAAGGAATCGGTTTAGATCAACTGACGGTAGTACGCCAATCTTTATATAACAATTTTAAGACAATGGGTTTAATTTGGTTTCTGGGGTTAACGGTCGTCGGAACCCCTCTGATCCTCATTTTGCTGTTTGTAGAAGGTTTCACTCTAGGCTTTACGGCGGGTTTCCTGGTGGAGGCAAAAGGAATACAAGGGGTCCTGCTGGCCATCACCGGGCTTACCCCTCCCAATGTCCTGCTCCTGCCGGCGTTGATTACAGCAGGGGTCTTGGGAATTACTTTTTCCATTTGGCTGGTAAAAGGAAGACAAGAACTGGGGCGTTCCGGTATTTTACAGCAGTTTCTGGCTTACAGTCTGAGTATGGGGATACTGGGCATGGTGATTGTCGGGGCTGGCTTGCTGGAAGCCTATTGTTCTCCGGTACTGATGAAATTGGTTATTTCTTATTTTCCCTTTTAATAATCCCAGGGTTCTCTTTGAACAGGGAGAATTTTGGGAGTTTTTTTGTCCAAAAACAGGAAACCAAAGGTGCCCTGTTGAACTACCAATGAAACAAGAACTATTTCCCGAGGTGAGGATATGCTGGACCATTATATTGACGGCTTTATAAAGCACCTGGCTGTTGAAAGGGGACTGGCGGACAATACAATGGAATCCTACTACCGGGATCTCCAATGCTGGCAAAAATTCTTGAAGGACAATCAAATCAAAAGCCTCGCGGAAATTAATGAGAACATAATTATTCTCTATCTGATGAAGCTAAATAAGGAAGGAAAAGCAGTTACTACCGTATCCCGCCACCTGGCTTCCCTTAAAACTTTTTACAAGTTTTTGTTGGTAGAAGGCCTGGTGGAAACAAATCCCACGGCCAAATTGGAAACACCGAAAATAGGGATGAGATTACCCCAGGTTATGAATGAACAAGAAGTAGAACGATTGCTACAGCAGCCGGACCTCAGCACCCCGGCGGGACTCCGGGACAAAGCAATGTTGGAATTGTTGTATGCCACCGGGTTACGAGTCAGTGAACTGGTGTCCTTGGACCTGGATCAAGTTCATCTGGAGGCCGGTTTTCTCCGTTGCATGGGGAAAGGAGCCAAAGAACGCATGGTACCCATCGGTTCCCTGGCCGTAAAGTACCTTGAACAATATCTTCGCAAGGGAAGAGGACGCCTGGCTAAGAGAGCCGGATTGAATGCCTTGTTCCTCAACCATCTGGGAACTCGCTTGACAAGACAGGGTTTCTGGAAAATCTTAAAAAAATACGTTAAGGAAGCCGGCATTAAAACTAACGTTACTCCTCACACTTTGCGGCATTCTTTTGCAACTCACCTGTTGGAGCATGGGGCCGATCTGAGGGCAGTCCAGGAGATGCTGGGCCATGCCGATATTTCCACTACCCAGATTTATACTCACATTACTCAAGCAAGACTCAAACAAGTATACAATGATACTCATCCCAGAGCTTAAGGCAGGAGGTAACATTTGATGGAACAGCTGTTGACAAAGATCAAGGAAACAAGTACCTACTTATTGCAATGCCTTAATCATCCTCAGATAGGACTGGTCCTGGGTTCCGGCCTGGGGGATTTAGTGGAGCAGATCCGGGAGCCCATGACCGTTGCTTACCATGAGATACCTCATTTTCCGGTGACAACCGTGGAGGGCCATTCCGGTCGCTTGGTGGCAGGAATCATTGAGGGAAAAAAGGTATTGGCTATGCAGGGGCGTTTTCATTATTACGAAGGATACAGTCTGGAGGAAGTTACTTTTCCCATCCGGGTGATGAGGGAATTAGGGATCAAAACCTTAATCATCACCAATGCCGCCGGGGGGATTAACGCTTGTTTTCAGCCCGGTGACATTATGCTGATTACGGATCACATCAACTTTCTGGGCCTTAATCCTTTGAGGGGTCCCAATCATGTTGAACTGGGCCCCCGTTTTCCGGACATGACGGAAGCTTATTCACCTGAATTACAGGCAATTGCCCGGCAGACGGCTGCAAGGCTGGGTATGACTTTAAGAGAGGGCATCTATGCCTGGGTCAGTGGACCAAGCTATGAAACTCCTGCGGAGGTGAAACTCCTTGGCCTATTAGGTGCTGATGCAGTGGGTATGTCCACCGTACCGGAAGTCATCGTGGCTAATCACGGTGGAATGCAGGTCCTGGGCCTTTCCTGCATTACCAATGTGGCTGCCGGGTTAGGTCATGCCAGGTTGGATCATGAAGATGTGGTAGCTACGGCGGAGAAGGGTAAAGGGGAATTTCAGAAGCTTATTTCCGGCATTATCGGGGCCCTGTAAGGAGGATTAGGTCATGCGGGCAGTGGATTTAATTGCCAAGAAAAGAGACGGAGAAGCCTTGTCAGAGGCGGAAATACATTTTTTGATCGATAACTATACCAAAGGAATAATTCCTGACTATCAAATGGCGGCCTGGGCAATGGCCGTTTATTTCCGAGGAATGACTGACCGGGAAACGATTGCTTTGACGGAAGCGATGATCCGTTCCGGAGAAGTCATTGACCTATCCGACGTTGACGGAATTGTAGTGGACAAGCACAGTACCGGAGGGGTAGGAGATACCACAACCATTATATTGGCACCGCTGGTGGCGGCAGCCGGTGTTCCTGTGGCCAAAATGTCGGGGAGGGGCCTGGGACATACCGGCGGAACCATCGACAAACTGGAGACAATTCCGGGCATGCGCCTGGATCTGTCCATTCAGGAGTTCGTTGAACAAGTAAACAGGATTGGGGTCAGCATTGTAGGACAGACCGGCAACCTGGTGCCCGCCGATAAAAAACTGTACGCTTTGAGAGATGTAACGGGTACCGTTGAGAGTTTACCATTAATTGCTGCCAGCGTCATGAGCAAGAAACTGGCTTCCGGTGCCCATTCCATTGTCCTTGATGTAAAAGCAGGAAAGGGTGCGTTTATGAAGACGCCGGAAGATGCCTTCGCTTTAGCCAAAGTGATGGTTTCCATCGGACGTGGATTGGGACATCCTACCTCGGCCGTGATTACCGATATGAATGAGCCATTAGGGTATGCCGTGGGGAATGCCCTGGAGGTCAGGGAGGCTATTGAAACGCTAAAAGGACAGGGACCGGCTGATTTAACGGAGTTATGCTTGACCATCGGAGCCCGCCTGTTGACTCTGGCCGGGGCCGCAAGCGGTGAGGAAGAAGGTTACCGCCGGCTGGAAAGGATTCTGGGTTCCGGTCAAGCCCTGGAAAAATTCGCTCAAATGGTGGAAGCCCAGGGCGGCAATCCGAGAGTGACGGAGGACCTGGAACTGCTGCCCAAAGCGCCGGTGGTCCTTCCGGTTGTTGCCGGGGCTGACGGGTATGTAGCCGGTATTGACTGCTACCGGATTGGTCATATCGCCATGGTACTGGGGGCAGGACGGGCAACTAAAGAAGACAGGATTAATCCGGCTGTAGGTATCCGTCTTTGTAAAAAGGTTGGAGAGCCGGTGGCGGCCGGTGAGTTAATTGCGTATGTCCATGCAGCTACGGAGCAGCAGGGTTTGGAGGCAGTCCAAAAGATACTCCAGGCTTACCGGCTTTCAGATCTTCAACCGGAAAAACCGCCCCTCATTCACGGTGTGGAATTTTAAGACTTTGGCCGGGACATAATAAAGGCAGCAGTTGTACAGAGGAGGTAATCAGATGTTGAGACGATTCGCTGCCCTATTGTTGTCGGCTGTTTTCCTGATTGGCACCGGCCATCAACCGGTTTCGGGAGCCTCAGGTCCTCCGCAATTAACCCTGGAGGCTGAGGGAGCCATTTTGGTAGATCCTTTGACGGGGCAAGTGCTCTTCGAACAAGAAGCTGATAAAAGGTGGTACCCGGCCAGTATGACTAAAATAATGACCCTGGGACTGGCCTTGGAGGCGGTAGAACAGGGGACCGTCAGCCTTGAGGATGAAGTAATCACCAGTGAACATGCGGCAGGCTACGGGGGAACCCAGGTTTACCTGGAACCGGGAGAAAAATTTACTTTGGAAGAAATGTTAATCGCCATCTCCGTAGGGTCCGCTAATGATGCCAGTGCTGCCGTGGCCGAGTTTTTGGCCGGTTCAGAAGAAGCTTTTGCCCAACAAATGACGGAAAAAGCAAAAGAATTGGGTTGTACCAATACCAATTTCACTAACTCTCATGGGCTTCATGACGATAATCATTATACCAGCCCTAGGGATATGGCCCTCATTGCCCAATGGGCAATGCAATTCCCCAAAATGAAAGAACTGACCAGTATCAAGGAATATACCTTCAGGGGCGAACCAAAGCTTCTGATTCTTTATAATACCAATAAATTGTTGTGGTGGTACCCTGGAACAACCGGTCTAAAAACAGGCACCACCTCTGCCGCCAGAAGGAATCTCACCGCTTCCGCCGAGCGAAGCGGGGTAGAGCTATTGAGTGTGGTGATGGGGGTAGACCGGAAGAACGGTCATTTCGGTGAAACCATGAAACTGTTGAACTGGGGCTTTGCCAGTTTCAAATTCGAACAATTTTACGATCGAGGGGAACAGGTGCAGGAGCTCAAAGTGAGCAAAGGAATGAAAGATACGGTACCCTTGTTGGCGGAACAAAAAGTAGGAGCTCTTATAGGTAAACATGAAGATTCCCGTTTGGAAGTAAAGATCGAAGCACCTCCTTTTGTTGTCGCTCCTGTGGAAAAGGGGCAACCGGTGGGTTTAATAAAGATCTATAATGACGGTCAGGAAATTAGGAGTGTGAACCTGGTAGCCGGGGAAGATGTGGCGAGAAGTTCTTTCTGGCAGTTATTCAGCAAATCATTGCACCGGACATTATCATTATAATTTTCGGGTGGGTATTGATTAAAATACCCACCTCGTTAATTTTTTCCATTATTTAGCAGGAAAAGCCCCAAAGACGGCGAAATTTCCATAGTAGCATTGCAGTAGGAGGAACCCATATGCTATTGAACACACAGATGGTGGACCAAAGCCTGGTAGTGAAAATAAAAGGAGAACTGGACCTGTTGACGGCGGAAACTTTTCGCAACCTGGTGGAAAGGGATTTAAAACGAGGCAAGGCCCAAAACCTGATTCTGGACATGGAGCATGTCTCTTTCATTGACAGTTCAGGTTTGGGAGTTATTTTAGGACGTTACCGGAGGGTAAGAGAGCAGGGAGGAACCATGGCCCTAGTGGGTGTTAAACCCCATGTTAAACGGATTCTTGAGTTGGCGGGCATTATGGGGATTATGAAAGTATATCAGGAAACAGAACAGGCATTAGCGGATGTCAACTAGGAGGGCTATGCAATGAAGGCAATCAATCGGATAAAATTGACTATTCAGAGTCTCCCGGAAAATATTGCCCTGGCTCGAGTGTCTGTAGCGGCATTCATTGCTCAGGTGGATTTAACAGTCGATGAACTGGAAGACATCAAAGTTGCTGTCTCAGAAGCAGTATCTAACGCTATCATTCACGGGTATGATCAGCGTTCGGATCAATGGGTGGAAATAGAAGTGGCCCGTTTTTCGGACTACTATGAAATCATTGTCCAGGACTACGGGAAAGGAATAGCCGATATCAAACAAGCCATGGAGCCTACCTATTCAACCCATCCCGACCGGACGGGATTGGGCTTCGTATTTATGCAGTCTTTTATGGACGAAGTTCAGGTGGTTTCTGAAGTAGGCAAGGGAACCAGTGTTACTTTACGCAAAAAACTGGCGCCGGACAAGGCGGCCCCTAATTAGGGGGAGAGTATTTATGGTCACCCGTCTTTCCGATATGAATCTACCCCGGTACCCCCTGTTATCCGATGAGGAAATGGCTGAGTTGCTGCAAAAGGCTAAACAAGGAGACGAAAGCGCCAGGGAAAAACTGATCAATTGCAACCTGAAACTGGTCTTCAGCCTGGTCCAGCGTTTTGAAAACAGGGGTTATGAACTGGAAGACCTGTTTCAAATAGGTACCATCGGTTTAATCAAGGCCATTGACAAATTTGATTTCTCTTATAATGTTAAGTTCTCTACCTATGCGGTACCGATGATTGTGGGGGAAATCAAACGTTTTTTAAGAGATGACCATCCGGTCAAAGTAAGCCGTTCCTTGAAGGAAACTGCTTATCGGGTCCACCGCTTGCGGGAACAATTATCCAAAAAACTGGGCAGGGAGCCTTCTTTATCGGAATTGTCTGAGCAGTTGGGAATTAAACAGGAACAAATCATCGCTGCCTTGGAAGCCATTCAACAACCGGGCTCCATTTATGAGACCCTCTACCAGGATGAAGGAGATACTATTTTTTTACTGGACCAGTTGAGTGATCCTAAAGATCATCAGGCCTGGATCGATAAATTGGCTCTGAAGGAAGTCTTGGACAAATTGCCGGAGCGTCACCGTCAAGTGATCATGATGCGATTTTTTGAAGACAAAACCCAAACAGAGGTGGCGGCCATTGTAGGCCTATCTCAAGTGCAGATCTCCAGAATCGAAAGGCAAGCGTTAAAAACCATGCGGGAGTTACTAAGTCAGGATACAAAAAGTGCAAGATAATCCCTTGTGCTTTTTTTTGTACCTGTGCATAATAAGCCACTGCCTAGAAATAATAAAACCGGAAGCTCAATTACTTTCTAAGGAGGGACATCAGGGTATGTACGTTAAAGTAGTGGAACTGGTCGGGGAATCGCCTAACAGTTGGCGTCACGCGGTAGAAAACGCCGTTCGCCAAGCATCCAAAGAACTCCCCAATGTGACGGGAGTGGAGGTCTATAACCTGACGGCCAATGTGGAAAACGGCCGAGTCTGTGAGTTTAAAGCCAATGTAAAAGTTGCCTGTGCCAGCGATACCCCTGATTTTTAATTCCTTTATTATCAATAAGCTAGTGGTTGGATAACCGCTAGTTTTATTTTTGCATAAAAATACCTTTAACAAGGGCAAACTATCGATGGGGGTGTTTCACAATGATAGAACCAAATGAATTGGAACATCAAATTGCGATAGAGCGAAAGTTGTATGAACAAAAAGAGTACCAGGATTTGGTCAAAAAAATAAAACCGAAAGTACCTGTCTTACGCAATATCATCGGTGCCTTTCTGGTGGGCGGGACCATCTGCTTAATCGGTCAGATCATCCTGGACGGTTTCATCGCCTGGGGTTTAACTGCCAGGGCAGCCATTGGCTCAACGGCAGCGGTCATGATCTTTTTGGGTTCCCTGGCTACCGGACTGGGGATCTATGACAACCTGGCGAAGTTCGCAGGGGCAGGCAGCATCGTACCCATTACCGGATTTGCCAATTCCATTGTGGCACCGGCCCTGGAATTCAAAAGTGAAGGATATGTTTTCGGACTGTCCTCCAAAATGTTCCTGGTGGCCGGTCCGGTCTTGACTTTTGGATTCATTGTTTCTGTAATCATCGGCTTAATCTATTACTTGATACCCTAAGGGGAGGCTTCTATGACTGCACCCAAACGAATCGGCAAACAGACAGTCGCTTTTGCCAATCCCCCTGTCATTATTGGGAGAGCTACTGTAGTGGGCCCTAAAGAAGGAAAAGGACCCTTAAAAGACTATTATGATCTGATTGCCGAAGATCCCTATTTTAACGCAGATACCTGGGAAAAAGCAGAATATAAGTTCTTTGAGAAAGCAGTTCAACTGGCCGTTGAAAAAGCCAACTTAACAATGGATGATCTCAACTACTTTTTGGCGGGAGATTTGACCAATCAAATTATTTCCGCCACTTTCACCGCCAGGGGCGTCCCTGTACCCTACCTGGGACTGTACGGCGCCTGTTCTACCATGTATGAAGGGCTGGCTTTAGGGGCGATGCTGGTGGACGGTGGATTTGCCGATTATGTACTGGCCGGCGTTTCCAGCCATTATTCCACCGCTGAGCGCCAGTTCCGTTTTCCTACGGAGCAAGGGGTTCAAAGAAACTTATCCTCCCAGTGGACAGTCACCGGCAGTGCCGCTTTGGTATTGGCAGCTCAAGGACAGGGACCAAAAGTAACCCATGCCACCGTCGGTAAAATTGTTGATTTAGGTGTTACCGACAATACGGATATGGGCGCCGCCATGGCTCCTGCCGCTTTTGACACCATCAAACAGCACTTGGAAGATACGGGAAGGGAGCCGGATTACTATGATTTAATCGTTACCGGAGACCTGGCCCGCATCGGTCACCGGCTGGTACAAGCTCTGGCCGAAAAGCAGGGATTGGATTTGAGCAAGAATTATACCGACTGCGGGTTGTTGGTTTATGATCCTTCTCAGGATGTCCATGCAGGAGGAAGCGGCTGTGCTTGCTCCGGGGTAGTGACGGCAGGTTTTTTACTGCAGGAGATGGAAGCCGGTCGCTACCAAAGGATACTTGGCCTGGGTACCGGGGCCTTACACAGCCCCATCTCCTCACAACAGGGGGAGAGCGTTCCAGGCATTGCTCATGCGGTTGCTATTGAGCTTTAGATTGGAGGTTAGAGCATGACCTATATTCTGGCCTTTGTTGTCGGCGGATTAATATGTGTCATCGGACAATTAATTATTGACCTCACTCCTGCCAAAATCACTGCCGCTCATGTACTGGTTGGCTATGTAACAGGTGGTGCCGTCCTGAGTGCCTTAGGTTTATACCAGCCATTAGTGGATCTTGCGGGAGCCGGTGCCACCATTCCCGTCAGTGGCTTCGGTCATTCTCTGGCCCAGGGAGCCATTGAAGCCGCCCGGACCAGGGGACTTATGGGAGCCTTAAGCGGGGGTATTGAAGCCACCGCTCTTGGGGTCGCTACCGCTGTGGTTTTTGGTTATGTGTTTGCAGTGGTTTTCCGGCCGACAGGGTAAGATTAAGATAATGGGTAGGAAAGTAATCGCTATTACCGACGGTGACCAGTTGGCTGAAAAGGCAGTAGCGAAAATTGCCGAAAAAATAGGCGCTCGTTTCATTTCCCGTTCTGCCGGCAATCCTACCCCTTTGTCGGGTAGGGAACTGGTGGAAATGATTAAAGGGACCCCTCATGATCCGGTGGTGGTTTTATTAGACGATCGAGGCCATCACGGTGTGGGAAAAGGGGAAGCGGCATTGGCCTACCTGGCAAAGCACCCGGATATTGAACTCATTGGGGTAGTTGCCGTGGCTTCCAATATCCCGGGAGCCAAAGGCACTCCCGTGGATTTTTCCATTACCAATGAAGGAAAGATATATAAGGGCCCTGTGAATAAAGACGGGGACCCCAGTGAGGAACGCTTTCTGACCGGAGATACGGTCAGTGTGTTACCGGAACTGTCGGTTCCCCTGATTGTAGGCACCGGCGATACCGGGAAGATGGGAGGAAAAGATGCCCACCAGGCAGGCTCTCCCATTACTTTAAAAGCAGTGGAAACCATTCTGACTAAGGTGGAAGAATTGAACAGGGACCGCCAGGAAACAGGTGAGAAAAGAAATTGATGGATAAGACTGTTGGTATTCCGAGAGCATTATTTTACTATTACTTGTTTCCCTTATGGGATGTTTTTTTTAGGGAACTTGGCTACAAAGTCATTCTATCCCCGGCGACGGATAAGCGGATTGTCAACCTGGGAATAGAAAAGGCTGTAGATGAAGTATGTTATCCGGTAAAAATCTATTACGGGCATGTAGCCAGTCTGTTAAAGAAGGCAGATTGCCTCTTTTTACCCAGGCTGGTAAGTATCCAGGAGCGGAGTTATATCTGCCCCAAATTTATGGGACTGCCCGATATGATCCGGGCCAATTTTCCTGAGCACCCGGAGATCATCGATCACACCTTCGACGGGAGTCGTAAAGGGCAAAGCCTTAGCAAGGATCTGGAACACTTGGGCAGAAAACTGGGACATCCTCCGGAAACAGTCCGGAGAGCCTGCGCTGAAAGTATAGCTGCCTTGCGGGAATATGAAACAAAACTGAAGGGAGGGCAAAACCCAATGACTGTCCTGGACGGGGCTCGCTTTGGCTTTGGGGAGCGTAAGCTAAAAGTGGCCCTTTTGGGTCACGGCTACAATATTTATGATCCCTATGCCAGCATGAACATCATCGCAAAACTGGCCAGGCTCGGTGTGGAGGCAATCACGGCGGAAAGCGTGGATCCCGCCGCTCGGGACCAGGCTGCCGAAGTCTTGCCCAAGAGGATGTTTTGGACTCTTGGTCACCGCATTTTGGGCAGTGCCCTTTACCTGGAACAGCGGGATGATATCGCCGGTATAATCCATATGGCCTCCTTTGGCTGTGGCCCCGATTCCCTGGTGGCGGAGTTGTTGGAACGATTGTTAAAGCGCAGGAGGCGAAAACCTTTATTATGCCTTACCATTGATGAGCACACCGGTGAAGCAGGGTTGGATACCAGGTTGGAAGCATTTATCGATATGATTGCTAGGAGGAAAATATCTTGAAAATTACTTTTCCCCACATGGGAAACTTGTCTTTAACGGCGGAAACGCTGCTTAAAGGAATTGGTCTTGAGGTTATCGTACCCCCGGCTTGTTCCAAAAAGACCCTCTCCCTGGGAGTTCAGCACTCGCCCGAATTTGCCTGTCTGCCCCTGAAAATCAATTTGGGCAATTACCTGGAAGCCTATGAATTGGGGGCAGACACGGCCTTAATGGTGGGAGGGATAGGACCCTGTCGCATCGGGTACTACGGTGCTATTCAACAGGAAATACTACGGGATCTGGGCATCCAAATGGAACTGATTGTTTTGGAACCTCCCGATGCTCACCCCCGGGAACTATGGGACAAGATCCGGCGCCTGAAAAAGGTTTCCTGGAAACGAGTCCTGGAAGCCATTTATCTCGCCTGGCACAAGACCAGGGTGATGGATCTCCTGGAGGAAAAGGCCTTAATCCTGAGGGCAAGGGAGGCAAACAAGGGTAGTATTGATCAACTGTTGGGTGAGGCTCGCCTTCAACTGGAACGGACCGCCAAAATTGCTCAAATTAAATGGCTTGGCCAGGATTACCTGTCTCAAATAGAGAGCATCAAACTGGATGAGGAACGGCAAACGGTGAAAATCCTGCTGGTAGGTGAGATCTATACAGTCTTGGAGCCTTTCGTCAATTTAAACCTGGAAAAACAACTGAACAGTCTGGGTGTGGAAGTACTGCGCCCATTGTTTCTGAGCAGTTGGATCAATGAACACTTGCTGGGTGGAATACTTAACATTGAAGGTACCAAAAAAGCGCGGGAACTGGCCAAGCCCTTTCTAAATTCATTTGTAGGCGGTCACGGTCGGGAAACGGTGGGCTGTTCCGTTCAGTATGCTAAAAGAGGCATAGACGGTATCATTCAAATTGCTCCTCTAACCTGTATGCCGGAAATAGTGGCCCATTCCGTGCTGCCGAAAGTGACGGAAAAATACGATGTTCCCACTTTAACTCTTTATGTGGATGAGCAAACGGGGGAAGCAGGTCTGTTGACCCGGTTGGAAGCATTTGCAGATCTGGTCAGATACCGGCAAAGGAGATTGAAAAAGAATGAAAACCATGTTTTTGGGTATTGATGTGGGATCCGTGAGCACTAACCTGGTGCTGCTGGATCGGGAAGGGAATCTGGTTGCCAAGACCTATCTCCGGACAAAAGGCCGGCCGATAGCCACCATCCAGGAAGGATTGGCTCAATTGGCGGAGAAATGGCAGGATACCGTCAAAATTGAAGGGGTAGGGACTACAGGCAGTGCCCGGCACCTGGCGGCCGTGCTGGTCGGTGCCGATATTGTAAAGAATGAAATTACCGCCCATGCCATCGCTGCCTCCGAGCTGGTCCATGGGGTCCAGACGGTTCTGGAAATAGGCGGCCAAGATTCCAAACTGATCATTATCAGGGACGGGGTAGTCACCGACTTTGCCATGAATACAGTCTGTGCCGCCGGTACAGGTTCCTTTTTGGATCAACAGGCAGGACGGTTGGGCCTGCCGATTGAAGAATTCGGTAATTTGGCTCTCCGGGCCAAAAATCCCGTCCGCATTGCCGGGAGATGTACCGTTTTCGCCGAATCGGACATGATTCACAAGCAACAAATGGGCCACCGCCTGGAAGACATCATTGCCGGGTTATGCCAGGCTTTGGTGCGAAACTTCCTGAGCAACTTGGGCAAAGGAAAAGAGATCCTGGCCCCCATTGTCTTTCAAGGTGGAGTAGCCGCCAATGCAGGTATCCGGGAAGCTTTTCGAGTGGCCCTGCAATCAGAAATCATCGTACCGGACCAATATGATGTGATGGGTGCCGTGGGTATGGCCATCTTGGCCAGGGAAGAGTGGCTGAAAGGTAATACTACCTCCTTTAAAGGATTTGATTGCGCCGGTTATCATTTTCGTCAGTCAGGATTTGAATGCCAGGATTGTCCCAATGGCTGTGAAGTAATCCAAATTGAACAGGACCAGGCTGTCATTGCCCGCTGGGGTGACCGCTGCGGCAAGTGGTCCGGCCTCAAGGCTGTCGGCACAGGAGCCTGAGCACAATTTTGCTTTGACAAATGATGGCGGGTGTGTTAGACTATCCGCAAAAATTATTGTCTTTGGCCATACTTAGTATGACTGGTAACAACCAGTCATTTTTTAAGATCAGTAGGGGAGAGGATGCCTGCATGAAACTACACGGTACCATGACTGTTAACTCCCGGGGACACCTGGAAATCGGGGGTTGCGATACTGTTTCTCTGGCCGGTGAATTCGGCACTCCTTTGATCGTGCTTGATGAAGCCCTAATCAGGGAAACTTGCCGGCAATATATTGAAGCCTTTGTTAAGCCTTACCCAGGTAATCAGGTGGTCTATGCCAGTAAAGCTTTCAGTTCTCCTGCCTTCTGCCGGATTATGGCTGAAGAGGGAGTGGGCCTGGATGTAGTTTCCGGAGGAGAACTCTATTTTGCTATAATGAGTCATTTCCCGGCCAAGAACATCTTTTTTCACGGGAACAACAAGAGCCCGGCGGAGTTGGAGATGGCTTTGTCCCATCAAGTAGGTTATATTGTGGTAGACAATGCCGATGAACTAAAAATGCTGAATAGTCTGGCTGCCTCCCTGGGGGTTAAGCCGGCGGTTTTGCTAAGGATCACTCCCGGAGTAGAAGCTCATACCCATGAATACATTCAGACGGGGCAAATCGATTCAAAATTTGGTTTTACTTTGCCCAACGGACAAGCCCTTGCTGCAGTGAAAAGCCTGGCGGATTATCCCTGTTTGGATTTTAAGGGAGTTCACTGTCACATCGGATCCCAAGTGTTCGAAATGGACTCGTACGCCCATACGGCCCGGATCATGTTTGAATTCCTGGTGCAGATCCGGCAGGAAACAGGTATTGTCTGTCCCATCCTGAATTTAGGGGGTGGTTTTGGGATTTATTATACTGCGGAAGACCGGCCGGCAACAATTGAGGACTATGCCGCAGCGGTAATGGATACTGTTAAGGAGTGTGCCGGAAAATACAATTATCCCTTACCCAGAGTCATCATCGAGCCAGGGCGCTCCATTATCGGAAACGCCGGGACAACCCTCTATACCGTAGGCACCATTAAAACGATTCCCGGTTTCCGCAAATATGTAGCGGTGGACGGGGGCATGGCAGACAATATCAGACCCTCTCTCTATCAGGCCAAATATGAAGCGGCCATTGCCAATAAAATGAATTTACCGGCTGAAGTGACCGTTTCCGTTACCGGAAAATGCTGTGAGTCGGGAGATATGCTGATTTGGGATATTGAGCTACCTCAAGCGGAGAGAGGGGATATCCTGGCTGTTCCCTCTACCGGAGCTTACAGTTATGCCATGGCCAGCAATTATAATAATCTTGCCCGTCCGGCAGTCGTCTTGGTCCGTGAAGGTAAGGCCGACTTAATTATTGAGAGGGAATCTTATGAAGATCTAATCCGAAAACATAAAATTCCGGCCCGGCTTCAGGGTAGAAATCTCTAACCCGGGGTGTTGCTTAATGCAAGTTATTTGTTCCCACGAAAACCTGGATTTCGACGGATTGGCAGCTATGATCGGGGCCCAAAAGCTTTTTCCCGAGTCTAAAATGGTCTTGCCGGGGAAACTGAGTGGACCGGTCAAAGAATTTCTGGCCCTTTATAAAGATACCTTTGATTTCTACAGTGCCGGCTCCTTTGAAAAAAACATTGAACAGATTGATAAGGTGATCCTGGTGGACATCAACCAACTGAGCCGGGTCAGCCTTGCCCAGCGGGCAGTAGCAGCCGGCGCCCGGTTAATCATTTACGACCATCATCCTTACACGGAAAATGAACAGAAGTATTTTCAAGGGATTATTGAGCCCTTGGGAGCGACGGCCACCATTATGGTCAAAGAAATACGCAGGCGGCAGATTCAACTGAATCCTATTGAAGCAACCATCTTGGCCCTGGGAATTCACCAGGACACCGGTTCCCTGCGTTTTTTGGGCACTACTACAAGCGATGCAGAGGCTCTGGCTTATCTTTTAGGCTCAGGAGCCAATCTGGCAGTGATTAATACCTTTTTGGAACGTCCCCTGAATATGGAGCAACAGCAGTTGTATAACCTGTTGCTGGCCAATGGGGAAGAAAAATGGATTAACGGCAATCAAATATTGCTGGCAGGGGCAAAAACCACCAAGTACATCGGCGGTATCGCCCTCATTGCCAGGAAGCTGGGGGATACTTCCGGGGCCGATGTGGTGCTGGTGGCCGTGGCCAGCCCCCGGCAGGTGGATTTGGTGGCCCGGAGCCGGGTCGATTGGGTCAGGGTGGATGAGCTGATGAGACACTTTGGCGGGGGAGGTCATGCTAAAGCAGGCTCCGCCAAAGTAAAGGGGGGCAAATTGGAAGAACTGCTGGAGCAGTTGGATCAGCTGCTGCCCTCCTTTATTTCCGCACCCTTAACAGCAAGAGACCTGATGAGCAGCCCCGTCAAAAGCGTCAAGCCGCAGCAGACCATCAGTGAAGCGGCCCGGCTTCTGCTGCGCTACGGCCATTCAGGGATGCCGGTCGTGGATGACGGTAAACTGGTGGGCATTATTTCCCGCCGGGATGTGGACAAAGCAATGCACCACAACCTAGGCCATGCCCCGGTTAAGGCGTATATGAGTCGTCAGGTGAAGACGGTGGAACCGGATATACCCATGACCCTGATAGAGGACCTGATGATCAATCATGATATCGGCAGGCTGCCTGTTTGTGAGAACGGAGTATTAGTAGGGATTGTCAGTAGGACCGACTTGTTGAAAACCATCCACCGGGAATATCAGGGCAGGTTTTCCACCAATTTTCGCCTGCAGTGTCCGGTTCAAGGAGTGGAAATTAAGGAGTTACTCCTGCAACGGCTTGAACCCGGTTTGCTGAAATTCCTGGAGATAATCGGCAGGCTAGGCCAGGAACGGGATGAACTGGTGTTCCTGGTGGGGGGTATTGTCCGGGATTTGATTATCGGCTGTCCCAATATCGATATTGATGTTGTGGTGGAAGGGGACGGTCCCCAATTAGCCCGGCAATTCGCGGAATTGACGGGCAGCAAAGTACGGAACCATGACACTTTTCAAACTGCCACCGTATTTGTTCCTGAAGGCTACCGGCTGGATTTTGTCTCTGCCAGGAGGGAATTCTACCCCTATCCCGCCGCCCTACCCACAGTGGAAAGCGCGAGGATTAAGGAAGACTTATACCGGCGGGACTTTACCGTCAATGCCATGGCCATCTCCCTGAACCCGGATAGTTTCGGCTTGCTGGTGGACTATTTTTGCGGTTACAGTGATTTAATGGAAGGATTGATCCGGGTCCTGCACAATTTAAGTTTTGTGGAAGATCCCACCCGGATTATCAGGGCCGTCCGTTTCTGCAGCAAATACGGTTGGCAGATTGAAGAGGAAACTTACGGGTTTATGCTCAGGGCCTTAAAAGAGAAACGACTGGCAGAAGTGTCCTTGCCCCGGTTATGGAATGAGCTGAAACAGATTCTCCTGGAAGATGATCCGGTACCTGCCGTAGAACAATTAGCCCAATTGGAAGCAGACAAGCAAATCTTCCGGGGCATGGCATGGGACCACCGGGTGCAGGAAGCGCTGAAGCTGGCAAGAAAGGGAATCCGGGAACTGGAACCGGTAGCGGAGATCACAGCCTGGAGCGCCTACCTGGCGGTACTTTTATCCCCGTGTTCATCGCTGCAAATCCGGGACTTTTTGGAAACCCTGCTCTTCAACAAGAGGGACCGGCAAATTATCGTAGACGTTTTTGAGTTAAAGTCTTCTTTACCTTACGAGGTCCTGTGGCGAAAAGATTACCTGGAAGTACTCCACAGGCAGTGCCGGAGCAAGGTCGATGAAACAATGGTGGCTTGGGGGGCTCTCTCGGGTACGGAAACGGCGGTCCAAAAAACCTGCACCTATTTAATCAAGCGGAATACCCTGAAACCGAAACTGACGGGTCATGATTTAATTGGACTGGGGCTGAAACCCGGTCCCGGCGTGGGAGCAATTTTGAAAGAGCTGGAAATGGCCCGGCTGACAGGAAAAATAAAGGAAGACGGAGAAGAATTATGCCTGGCCAAGGAACTGATTAAGGGAGGGGTTCAGCATGCCGATGTTCAGTTTGGATAGCCTGATTACTTTGATCCCGGCCATTTTGATTGCCATTACTTTTCATGAATATGCCCACGGTAAGGTGGCAGCCTTGCTTGGGGACCCTACTCCGGCCCGGCACGGCCGGTTGACCCTGAACCCCATGGCCCACCTGGATCCCTTGGGAACATTGATGCTGTTGGTAGCCCGCTTCGGCTGGGCAAAACCTGTTCCCGTAAATCCTTTCTTTTTTCGGGGGGACCGGAGACGGGGGATGCTGTTGGTCGGATTGGCGGGTCCCCTGATGAACCTGGTTCTGGCCTACCTGGCTGCCTTCGGGCTGAAACTGGTAGTGGGCCAATCCCTTTTATGGCAGAATTTTTTTAAGGAACTGCTGTTTATCAACCTGGCCCTGGCGGTGTTCAACCTGATACCCCTTCCGCCCCTGGACGGTTCCAAAATACTGGCCAATTTGCTGCCGGCGGAAAGTGCCGTCTCCCTGATGAGGCTTGAGGCCTACGGGCCTATCATCTTGCTGGTGCTGTTGGCCACTGGATTGTTGAGCCGCATTATTACGCCTACCGTTTTGTTTTTGTTACAATTGATACTGGTGATGGTGGGCCTCTGAATAATATTTTGAAAGGACTGGCAGACATGAAGCAAGGTAGAATCTTCAGTGGGATGCGTCCCACAGGTAAGTTGCATATCGGCCATCTCAGTGTCCTGGAAAACTGGGTCCGTTTGCAAGACAGTCATGAGTGTTTTTTCGGTATTGTGGATTGGCATGCCCTTACTACAGCTTATGACGACACCAAATCACTGCCTGACCATATAATGGACATGGCTTTGGATTGGTTAAGCGTGGGTTTGGATCCGGAAAAAAGTGCCGTTTTCATTCAGTCACAAGTCAAACAACATGGAGAACTTCATTTATTATTGTCCATGATTACGCCCCTGCCCTGGCTGGAACGTGTTCCTACTTATAAGGATCAAGTTCAACAGCTCAAACTCCAGGGAAAAGACATTAATACCGTTGGCTTTTTGGGTTATCCTCTCCTTATGGCCGCGGACATTCTCGTTTACCGTGCGGATACGGTGCCTGTTGGCGTAGACCAGTTGCCCCACCTGGAATTATGCCGGGAAATTGCCAGGCGATTTAATTACCTGTACCAGGTTTCTTTGTTCCCGGAACCCCAGGCGTCCCTGTCCCGTCAGGAGGTATTGCCGGGAACGGATGGTCGCAAAATGTCCAAGAGCTACGGCAACGAAATTGCCATCGGTATTGATTCCAATGAACTGGCCCAGAAAGTACGGCAAATGGTTACTGATCCTGCTCGCATCCGAAAAGACGACCCGGGCCATCCGGAAGTATGTGTGGTGCATACCTACCACCAGTTTTATGCTCCCGAAGATGTGGCTTCATTGGAAGAAAGCTGCCGGGCCGGACAAATCGGCTGTGTAGAATGCAAAAAGCAACTGACTGGGAAGTTAGAGGAAATCCTGGCACCTATCAGAGAAAAAAGAAAGTCTTTGGAACAGAAACCGGAATGGGTAAAGGAAATACTGGCGGAAGGCCGGAAAAAAGCAACTCTTGAGGCGGAAAAGACCATGGCCTTGGTCCGGGAAGTAATGTCAGTCGGATGGTAACCATGAAACCTGGAGGGAACATGAGTTACAACATTAAACTGGAGGTTTTTGAAGGTCCCCTGGATCTATTGCTCCATTTAATTGAAAAGCAGGAACTGGACATCAATGATATTCCCATTGCCCGGATTACGGAACAGTACCTGGCTTATTTAAAGGCAATGGAACAATTGGATTTGGGAGTGGCCAGTGAGTTTCTGGTCATGGGAGCAACCCTGTTGTCCATTAAAGCCAGGATGTTACTGCCCAGACCATCAATTCGGGAAGATGCTCCCCTTCCGGAGGCAGATCCCAGGGAAGAATTAATCGTAAAGCTGCTGGAATACCAAAAATATAAGTCCGTTGTCAAGGACCTGAAGGAAAAGGAGCGGCTGCAGCAGCAGGTCTATGACCATCCTTTTGATTTCAACGGTTTTGCAGCCGGGATTATTCCCCCTAATCCGTTGAATAATGTGTCTCCCTGGGATCTATTTACGCTGTACAAACAGGCCCTGGAGGCAGCTCAGGTGCCGGAACCGGTTCATGAAATCAGTCAGGAGACTGTTACCGTCGGAACACAGATGGAAATGATTTTAGAGACATTGCGACAAAGACCGCACAGGTTGGAGTTCAAGGATCTACTGCCGGAAATGACTTCCCCCTCCCGGGTGGTGGTGACCTTTTTGGCCTTGCTGGAACTCCTCCGGCTTGGCCGGGTTGAAGTTTATCAACAGGCCAATTTCGGACCCATTGGCATTTTCCTTGCTTCTGTCAGGGGAGGACAAGACAATGCTGTTTGCTGAGGATTTGAAAGCGGCTTTGGAATGTTTGCTGTTTGCTACCATGGAGCCTCTTACCACATAAGAGTTGGCGGGAATCATGGATTTGCCGGTTCCGGAAATAGAAGAATTATTGACTGAACTGATCAATGAGTATAACCATTCGGCCCGTGGTCTCCAGATCCAAAAGTTAGCCGGCGGGTACAAAATGGCCACCAAACCGGCTTATGCCCCTTACCTGGAAAAACTCTGCCGGCCCAGAGTCAACCCTTTGTCCAGGCCTGCCCTGGAAACCCTGGCCATTATCGCTTACCGGCAGCCGGTAACCAGGGCGGAAATCGAATCCATCCGGGGAGTGAAGGTAGATCACCTCCTTGCCAACTTATTGGAAAGAAACCTGATTCAAGAAGTAGGCCGTAAAGAGACGCCCGGCAGACCAATTCTTTACGGTACGACCTCCGAGTTCCTGGCATACTTGGGTCTCTCCAGTCTCAAGGAGCTGCCCCCCCTGGAAAACACTTAATCCCTTGACGTTTGTATCAATACCGGAGCCTCCGGGCACATTAATTAAGGGCAGATATTGGCAAAGGATGTAGGTTATGGGATGGGTAGTGGTCATGGGAGTGAGCCTGTTGCTGCTGTCGGCTCTGTTAGCTCCCTTCCGGGTGGAAATACAATTGAGGAAAAACAGCCGGGAAGATTTTCTGGCCCTGAAATACAGCCTGGGTCCGTGGGAATTCTTCCAGTCCAGGACCGTCTCTTTATTAGATAACTTGCCCAGCCTATTAAGCTACTATCTACTGGATTCTGACAGGGATCTTTTCCCCGCTACCAAAGAGAAATTACCTATCCCTTCTCATTTTACTAAAGTATTTTCCGGTCAGGGTCTCTTGAAAAAAGCAGGGATACGGCATTTAGAATGGTCGACGCGGGTTGGAACTGCCAATCCCGCTTTAACAGGGATCATTGCCGGCAGTCTTTGGCATTTAAAACATAGGCTTTACCGGTACCTGGTTGAAGCTACTGCCGGGGTATTTGCCATCCCTTGTTTTACGGTAGTACCCGACTTTCAGGAGACAACACTGGAATTGGAATTTCGCTGTATATTTGCCTTCCGTGGGGGCCATATTATTACTGCCGCAGGTCGGACTGTTTGGCTCATTTTATGTTCCTTTTTCAGAGGTGACAAGGTTGAACAACCATCCCATTGAAGCATTGATGCGTACAGCAATGGAAAGTATCAAAGAAATGGTGGATGTGAACACCATTGTCGGTGAACCTGTGGAAACACCTGACGGATCAGTGGTGATCCCTGTTACTAAAGTACTCTGCGGCTTTGCTGCCGGAGGTGGAGATTATACTTTGACCAACGGAGAACAGAACTCCGGAGGCAACAAACAGTCTCAATTTCCTTTCGGCGGTGGCAGCGGTGCCGGGGTATCGGTCCAGCCGGTCGGTTTTTTGGTAGTAGGCAACGAAGAGGTAAAACTGCTGCCGGTAGACGGTGGTTCTCCCATTGACAGGCTAATCGATCTCACACCACGGGTTTTACACCAGATCCAGGAAACCTGGCAAAATACCAGAAAGACCAAGAGAACGGCCCAGGAACAAGAGGAAACGGAGGCGGAATCCCACTAAGAGACACTCTTAAGGAGTGTTTTTTTTGTGGGGCTTCGGTCTAAAATTTACCATTATTTCATAAACCTGCTAATAGGCAGGGGGTGTCTTAATGGTAAATCTGATCTGGTTGGCGTTGCTTGCCTCTGGTATTGTCGTTGCAGGTATTAACGGGAATATTGGCGTGGTAACTACCGCCGCCCTGTCCTCAGCACAACGGGCGGTAACCATTGCTTTGGAACTTATCGGCATCATGGCTTTATGGCTGGGATTATTGAAAATAGCCGAGGAAGCAGGTTTGGTACGACTGCTGGCCAGACTCATGCGGCCTCTGACCACTTTCTTGTTTCCCAGTGTTCCCAAAGACCATCCGGTTATGGGGGCCATCCTCATGAACTTAAGTGCCAATATTCTGGGTTTAGGCAATGCAGCCACCCCTTTTGGGTTGAAAACAATGCAAGGACTTCAATCTTTAAACTCCAAACCTGATGAAGCCTCTGATGCCATGTGCACCTTCCTGGCCCTAAATACCTCCTGCATCACACTAATTCCGGCCACCATCATTGGCGTCAGGGCTGCAGCCGGCTCTCAAAACCCTGCGGAAATAGTAGGCACCACCATTTTTGCCACCGGCGTGGCCATGACTGTAGCCATCCTGACGGATCGCCTTTTCCGGGCACGTTTCGGCCGGGATCACAGGAGGTAATCATGTTTATTGAGCTAGTTAATCTTGTTTCCACCTGGGCAATTCCGGCCCTTTTGTTCATCATTCCGGTTACCGCTTACTTGAAGGGCGTAAAAGTATACGAGACTTTTGTGGCCGGTGCTGAAGAAGGATTTCATACCGCCGTCAAAATTATTCCTTTTTTGGTGGGAATGTTGGTGGCCATAGGTGTTTTCCGGGCTTCCGGGGCCATGGATCTACTGGTAAATCTCATTAAACCGGTAACCGGCCTCTTGGGGATTCCCCCGGATATATTACCGTTGGCCATTATGCGTCCCTTGTCCGGAGGAGGAGCATTGGCCATTGCCGCAGAAATGATTAATACCTACGGTCCGGATTCCTTCCTGGGCAGGTTAGCCGCTACTGCCCAGGGCAGCACCGATACCACTTTCTATGTCCTCACTGTTTACTTCGGTTCCGTGGGTATAATAAAATATCGTTATGCACTGCATTTAGGATTGATTGCCGACATCACTAGCCTCATGGCGGCTATCTTTATTACGAACCTCGTCTTCGGTTAACCCTTGACTAATGAGGAACCTGTAGCTATGATCCGGTGAATACAATTAACGGAGAAGATGCCCATGGCAGAACGTTTGCAAAAGTACCTGGCCCGCTGCGGTTTAGCCTCCCGGCGGAAAGCCGAAAACCTGATCCAAACCGGGCGGGTACAGGTGAATCAAAAAACCGTAACGGTGTTAGGCACTACGGTGGAGCCAGGCCGGGATGAAGTGAGGGTGGACGGCAAAATAGTTGTTCCCGAGGACAAGCCTGTCTACTTGTTACTGAATAAGCCAAAAGGATATGTGACTACGGTAAAAGATGAACGGGGTCGTCCCACGGTGCTGGAATTAGTCAATAATATTCCTGAACGTATCTATCCCGTAGGTCGCTTGGATCTGGATACGGAGGGTTTGCTGCTCTTGACCAATGACGGTTTATTGGCCCATAGACTGACCCATCCGAAACATGAAATTCCCAAGACTTATCACGCCTTGATCCAAGGATACCCTTCCCGGGCCACTTTGAACCGGTTACGACAAGGCATCATTCTCGACGGCAAAAAGACAGCGCCCGCCCAAGTCCGGGTGATCAAAAACCTTAGCCTGGACACTTTGGTGGAAGTAGTGATTCATGAAGGTCGTAACAGGCAGGTCCGTCGTATGTTTGCCCAAGTAGGTCACCCTGTAATAGGTTTAAAAAGAGTCAGATTGGCTTTTTTGACTTTGGGGAAGCTGAAAGTAGGAGAGTACCGGCATTTGACCAAAAAAGAAGTGGAGAGGTTGTATAATTTAATTTCCTAATCCGGAGCATAAAGTCCTACCGAAGGCAAATAATATCAAGAGACCCCCAAAGGAGGAGGGATTGGATGCCTCGCTGTCTTAATTGCGGCAATACAATTGTTTTCGGCAGTACAAAAGTACCTACAACTTTAGCATGGCAGGGCAGCTCCGGTTTTGTGGCCAGTTTTGATTCCCAGGGAAATCTGGTGAACTGGGAAAACAGAGGGGCTGATCAGGAGGTATTACAGTATCTTACAGAAAGACCAAACCTACACCTGGATAGCTGTCTCAACTGCGGTTCCGGTAATGTGGTTTGGCCATAAAATAATGGACCGTAACAGGAATTCCGCTTTTGGACAAGAATTAAGAATCAGGTAATATTTCCCCGATTTACGGGGTTTCTTAGGAGAGGATTGTATGGGGAAGGGTCACCTGCAAGTCAGAATTAGACTTGATTTTAAGGGAGAGGCTCAACCAAGGTTTTTCTTTGGTGGCAAAAACGGCGAAAAAGCCGCAGAAGAGATTAGAGAACAAAAAGCCACCTTATTGAGAAACGTTCCTTATCAGGGAATTGTGATTGAGGAAATTGATTTGAGCCCGGAAGTTTATCAGGTCTATGATGTATCTATGGATGAACAGGTTTTCTACGCCCCCTTGATCATTACTCTTTGGGCTGCATCCGTAGAAGATTTAATTCGTTTCATCATCAAACAGGAATTCAGGAAAATCGAAATCCTCCAGCCCGATGAAATTACTTTATCCGGTCAAAGCTTGGAAAAATTATTATTTAAAATTGCCGAGGAAATTAAATTGGATCGCCTGGCTCTTGAAGTCAGGCACCGCCGGTAATCACAATAATTTGGCAATAAGGAGGAAATTTGGTTTTTTTTTAGAATTTATAAGTTTATATTCTTTTCAAGTTAAGGAGGAAGTGTGCGTGTTAAGAGTTTATTACGACAATGATGCGGATCTCAGTTTATTGCAGGGCAAGACAATTGCCATTCTTGGTTACGGCAGCCAGGGACATGCCCAGGCTCAGAACCTTAAAGACAGCGGTGTAAAAGTAATCGTTGGATTGCGTGAGGGTAGCCCTTCCAGGGCCCAGGCGGAGGCAGACGGCCTCACCGTCATGTCAGTGGCAGAGGCAGTAAAAAATGCCGATATTGTACAAGTTTTGATCCCAGATGAAAGACAAGCCGCCGTTTATGAAAGAGACATTCTGCCCAATCTGAAGCCGGGTAATGCGTTAAGCTTTGCCCACGGTTTCAACATTCATTTCAAACAAATTGTGCCCCCTCCCGATGTTGACGTTTTTCTGATTGCACCCAAAAGCCCGGGGCATATGGTCCGCCGGATGTACCAACAGGGTGTCGGCGTCCCGGCCTTAATCGCCGTTCACCAGGATTATTCCGGTAAAGCTAAAGATTATGCGCTGGCCTTTGCTAAAGGAATCGGTTCCACCAAAGCCGGGGTCATTGAGACCACTTTCCGGGAAGAAACGGAAACCGACTTGTTCGGCGAACAGGCCGTCCTGTGCGGCGGGGCCACCGCTTTAGTGAAAGCAGGTTTCGAGGTTCTGGTGGAAGCAGGTTACCAGCCGGAAATGGCTTATTTTGAGTGTCTCCATGAGCTAAAGTTAATTGTGGACATGATGTATGAGGGCGGTTTAAGCTGGATGCGTTATTCCGTCAGTGATACCGCCCAGTGGGGTGACATGACCAGGGGGCCCCGCATCATCAACGAGGACGTTAAAGATGAAATGCGCCGGATTCTTTGGGAGATTCAATCCGGAGAATTTGCCAAGGAATGGGTCTTGGAGAACCAGGCTAACCGGCCTCAGTTCAATGCTTTAGCGGAAATGGATAAAGATCATCTCATCGAGCAGGTAGGTGCGAGACTGAGGAATATGATGCCTTGGTTGAAAAAATAATGACGGATCCGATAGTTGTTGTAGGCGGTGGTGCGGCAGGAATATTTGCCGCCATCGGGGCTGCTGAAAAAAAAGCTCCTGTAGTTTTGCTGGAGAAGAATGCCAGATTGGGCTTGAAGCTTTTGATTACCGGTAAAGGGCGCAGCAACCTTACCAATACCGCTCCTTTGGATCATTTTGTGCAGCAGTTTCCGGGGCATGGTCGTTTCCTGTACAGTGCCTTTGCCAATCTATCGAATAACGACTTAATCAGTTTTTTTCACCGGTTAGGTGTAGAATTAAAGGTGGAGCGGGGAGGACGTGTCTTCCCCGTTTCTGATCGTTCTAAAGATGTTGTTTCCGCTTTGACCGGTTATTTAACCAGGCTTAAGGTTGATGTCAGAACAAATACCAAAGTCCTTGGCTTGCTTCATAAAAACGGTAGGGTAACCGGAGTAATGACCGAACAGGGAACAGTAGCCGGCAGGGCGGTTATTATAGCTACGGGAGGTTTGTCCTATCCCAGGACCGGTTCTACCGGCGACGGTTATGCTTGGGCCCGGGCGGTAGGGCATACGGTCACTGACCTCAGACCCTCCCTGGTCCCGCTGGAAACCGAAGAAAAATGGGTGGCAGACGTACAGGGTCTAACGCTGAAAAACGTGAAAGTAACCGTTTGGGGCCCCAAAAAGCGGGGAGAAGAATTCGGGGAAATGCTTTTTACTCATTTCGGAGTGTCCGGCCCCATCATTCTAACTTTAAGCAGGCTGGTCGTAAGGGAATTGGAACAAGGACCGGTGCGACTGACCATTAATTTGAAACCGGCTTTGAATCGTGAAACTCTGGAACGGCGCCTGTTGAGGGATTTTGACAAGTACTCCGGCAAACATTTAAAAAATGCCCTAAAAGATTTATTGCCCCAAAAATTAATTGAACCGGTATTAAAACTCAGCCGGTTGGAACCCCACAAACCGGTTCACCAAGTGACCAAACAAGAACGCCAGCTTCTTTTGGACACATTGCAGGGACTACCCTTAACGGTAACTGCTCCTCGGCCTATAGCAGAGGCCATTGTCACTTCGGGAGGGGTAGCCTTAAAGGAGATCAACCCCAAAACAATGGAGTCCAAAATCCTATCTCAGCTCTATTTTGCCGGAGAGATACTTGATGTGGACGGCTATACAGGAGGGTATAACTTGCAGGCAGCCTTTTCGACTGGTTATTTGGCGGGACAGTCAGCCGCTGCCGGCAGGAATGAATAAGGGGGGACCAGTAAATGGCGGGTAGCAGTAAACAGGCTGCCAAGGCGGCAATTCGTTTGGCGATTTCTGACTCCAGGGAGGAGGAAAGCCGGCTTAAAAAGGAATTACTGCAGGAAGGTGTGAAAGGGGCAGCGGTGGATTTTGGCGGTGAATATCTCCAATCAGCAGGGAAAGTAGTGGAGAGAGCCATCATTGCGGCCAAGCGGGAAGGAGTCATCAAAGACACTCATGCTGATGAAGGTGCAGTTGCCGGAGCTGCCAGGGAAGCCCTGTCCCAGATTATGCCCAAGGCATTGGGTTTCAATATGGGAGGTAAAATAGGAATTGCCCGGATTAATGATCACATCAGCGTGGCGGTGTTTTTCGGCATCGGACTGGTTCACCTGGATGAAGTAGCCATCGGCCTTGGCCACCGGGCAGTTCCGTAAAGAGAGGTTGAAAGGCATTGCCAGGCTTAAGAGTTCGCGGTATTCGCGGTGCCGTTTCCGTGGCGGCAAATACGCCGGAAGCAATTTGGGAAGCTACCTCCCGGTTGCTCCTCCGGATGATTGAGGAAAACCACGTAGAAGTTGAAGACATCGTAAGCATCATCTTTTCCGCTACCAAGGACCTCAATGCAGCCTTTCCGGCCCGGGCTGCCCGGGAATTGGGATGGCGGCATGTACCTTTGCTGGATGTACAGCAGTTTGAAGCACCGGATATGGAAAGGGTTTTGCGAATCTTGATGCATGTAAACACCACTTTAGATCAGCAGCAGATTCGACATATCTACCTGGGAGAAACACAGCAATTGAGACCGGATCTGACGGCTTCCCGGCCAAAGGAGTGAAGATAAGATGCGGAAACTGATGTCGGGCATTACTACCTGGGAAGAAGCCCGGTATGCGGTTGAACAGGGTATGGATGCTCTGGGTTTTGTCCTGGAGCCGAAAAGCCGGCGGTATGTGGAACCGGAAACAGCCAGGGAAATTATTCTGAGACTGCCCCCCCTGGTCGGCACTGTCGGAGTTTTTCAGGACACTCCCCGCTACACCATCCAGGAACTAACCACTTTTTGCCGGCTGGATTGGCTGTTATTCTTGGGAAACGAAAGTCCTAAAGAATGCCGGGGTTACTTTCAACCGATTATTAAGCTTCTTCCCGATTTCCACCGCCATGTTGATTACACCGAGGTTAACGCTTTTTTGATCGATGATCGCAAAGAGCTGAAAGCCGGTGGTCAGGCGGAACGGTCCTGTTATTTCCTTGTCCCGGGTACCTCTTTTCAGGAACAAGTACCGGGGGCCTTCGGACTGTATTTCCTGCTGGATACCGGCGGTACTGTCCATGAATCTTCCCTGTCGGGATTAGGATTGCCGGAAACAGGTTCAATTTAGGTCGAGAGGATGTCGGTCCATATGATCATAGTGATGCAACACCAGGCTCCCAAGGAGCAGTTGGATGCGGTTCTGGAAAGGTTGACTGAAGCCGGTTTTCAATTACATATTTCGGAAGGTGTCTCCCGTACCATCATAGGGGTCATCGGAGAAAACACCAAGGAACGGATCGCCGGTATGGCAGTAGAAGCCATGGCCGGAGTGGAGAAAGTAGTCCCCATTCTCCATCCTTTTAAGCTGGCCGGCCGGGAGTTTAAACCGGAACCTACCGTCATCAACCTAGGGGACTTGACAGTCGGGGGCCAGGAAATCCAGGTAATGGCCGGTCCCTGTGCCGTGGAAAATGAGGAACAACTGTTAACTGTCGCCCAATCGGTCAAAGAGGCAGGGGCCACAATTTTGCGGGGAGGAGCCTACAAACCCCGCACCTCACCCTACTCCTTCCAAGGATTGGAAGAAGAAGGCCTCAAACTGTTGGCGAAAACCCGGGAAGCAACAGGTTTGAAAATTGTCACCGAAGTAACCGGCGTAGAATTTGTACCTGTTGTGGCCGAATATGCGGATATTCTTCAGATCGGAGCCCGCAACATGCAAAACTTTCAATTATTGAAGGCTGTAGGCAGAACCACCAAACCGGTTTTATTGAAGCGGGGACCCAGTGCTACTTTTGAAGAATGGATTTTGGCCGCAGAATATATCATGACAGAGGGAAATTTTAATGTAATCTTCTGCGAAAGAGGCATTCGCACTTTTGAAAGTTATACCCGTAACACCTTGGACATCAGCAGTGTACCGGTGATTAAACACTTAACCCATTTGCCCGTAATCGTGGACCCCAGCCACGGGACAGGGAAGTGGCATTTAGTAACACCCATGGCCTTGGCCGCGGTAGCTGCCGGTGCTGACGGCCTGATGGTAGAAGTCCATCCCAATCCCAGCCAGGCATTGTCCGACGGACCTCAATCCCTGACTCCTGACAATTTCCTGGAGTTGATGATACAAGTTCGGGCAGTTGCCCAAGCCATCAACAGACAAATGGGGAAGTTGCAATGATCAAAATTGGTTTTCTTGGTCCGGAGGGAACTTTTTCCCAGCAAGCTGCCCATTGCTGGTTGGGAATGCTCAGGGGAGAACCATACTTAGTGGAAGGGAAAACCGGGATTCCGCAACTGTTTCATGAACTGGAAGGGGAGCTCCTGGATCAGATTGTGGTCCCTGTGGAAAACTCTATTGAAGGAGCTGTCAACGTAACTCAGGATTATCTAATCAGATCTGATCAGGTGGCTATCCTGGGGGAAATAAGTCTTCAGATTGAACATCAGCTGGCAACCAAGGGATCCATTGACTTTTCAGAAATCAAAGCCGTTTACTCCCATCCCCAGGCCTTGGCCCAATGTCATCACTACCTGCAAAATAATTTAAAACATGCGGCCCTGTTTCAGACCAGCAGTACTGCTGAAGCAGCAAGAGTAGTGGCTGAGGGGCCTCCGGGCCTTGCTGCCATTACTTCCAGGGACGGGGCCCGTAAATATGATTTGACAATCCAAGCGGAGAGAATTCAGGATTTCAGCGACAACAAAACCCGTTTTTGGGTTCTGGGTAAAGTGGGTACTAAAGAGACAGCTGTACTCCGGGAGAAAAGTTACTTGAAAAAAACTTCTATTGTCGTGGCCTTGCCTTACAACCGGCCCGGCAGTCTTTACGAAGTGTTGAAAGAATTTGCCGACCGGCACCTGGATTTAACAAGAATTGAATCCCGGCCTACCAAAAAAGAACTGGGAGAATATCTCTTTATTATTGACTTTCTGGGGCACTGTCAAGACCCGGTGGTCAGGGACACTTTGACCAAACTGCAATCAAAAGCGGCCATGCTGAAAATACTTGGTTCTTATCCGGTTATTGCTTAAATCCAAAGCACAAGGGAGGAAGAAGCTTGAATATTGAGGTAAATCCTTCGGGACCATTGAAGGGGGAAATAGCAGTACCGGGTGATAAATCAATCTCCCACCGGGCAGCCATCCTGGGAGCAATAGCCGAAGGAGAGACAAGGATCAAAGGCTTTTTGGAAGGGGAAGATTGTTTACATACCCTGAGTTGCCTGGAGGCGTTAGGAGTAAAGATCCGTCGAAAGGAACCGGGTCACTACCTGATCGAGGGACGGGGCCTGAGGGGCCTAACTGAGCCGGAAAGAGTCCTGGATGTGGGAAATTCCGGAACAACCATCCGGTTATTGTCAGGCCTGTTGGCCGGTCAATCTTTCCTAAGTGTTCTCACCGGAGATGCCTCCATCTGCAGGCGGCCCATGGATCGGGTCATCAAACCTTTAACGCAAATGGGAGCTCGGATCATCGGCCGGGGTGAAAACAGGTTTGCCCCTCTCTGCATCCAGGGAGGGCCTTTGAAAGCTATTGATTACAGCTCTCCCGTGGCCAGCGCTCAGATCAAAAGCGCTATTTTGCTGGCCGGCTTGAATACAACAGGAACTACTACCGTCAGGGAACCCTTGACTTCCAGGGACCATACGGAGAGAATGCTCCGGGCCTTTGGAGCCCGAATCAACGTAAGAGGCACGAAAGTTACTTTGATCCCAGGGTCTGTCTTAAATGGGCAAGAAGTTACGGTTCCGGGAGACATTTCCTCCGCAGCTTTCCTCCTGGTGGCTGCCAGCATAATTCCCGGGTCGGAACTTTTAATCAAAAATGTGTGCATCAATCCTACCCGTACAGGGGTTTTAACGGCTTTGCAAGCCATGGGTGCCAACATTCATATCCTTAATGAAAGAGAAGAAACAGGTGAACCGGTAGGAGATCTACTGGTCCGCTCCGGCAATTTACAGGGCATATCTTTTGAACCGGAATGGATTCCCTCTTTAATAGATGAAGTCCCCATCCTGGCCGTAGCGGCCGCTTGTGCCGAAGGTACAACCACCATCAGCCATGCCGCTGAACTGAGACATAAAGAAACGGATCGCCTGAAAGTAATGACCCGGGAACTGTCCAAGTTCGGTATTCAAGTGAAGGAACTCCCTGATGGGATGATCATTTCCGGTACAAAAAAAATTACCGGTACAGAATGTTCTTCTCATGGAGATCATCGTATAGCCATGTCCCTGGCTGTCTTGGCCATGAGAGCTTCGGGATCCTCCACCATTACCGATGCAGAGGCGGTCAATGTTTCTTTTCCCGGTTTCTTTGAGATGTTAAAGAGCTGCGAGGTGTGACCATGAAACCTAATATTGCCATTGACGGGCCGGCAGGTGCGGGAAAAAGCACCGTAGCCCGGCTGGCGGCTGAAAAACTGGGGTTAGTCTATATCGATACCGGTGCCATGTACAGAGCCCTGACCTGGAAAGCACTCCAACAGAACCTGCCCTTTGAGGAAACAGCTTTAGCCAGGTTAGCCAGGACTACCCGTATCCGGTTTGCCAATGATGAAGGAGTCCAGAAAGTATTTTGTGACGATACCGACGTTACGGAACAAATCAGGGAACCTTTAGTAACAAAATGGGTTTCCGTGCTTTCTTCTTTTGCTCCTGTGCGCCGGGAATTAACCAATTTACAGAGAAAAGCTGCCGCTTCAGGTGGGGTAGTGATGGACGGCCGGGATATAGGCACTGCTGTACTGCCCGATGCTTCTTTTAAGTTTTTCTTAACGGCTTCCCTGGAGGAGAGAAGCCGCCGCCGTTACCGGGAAATGGTGAACAAGGGAACCCAAATTTCCTTGGCGGAAATAGAAGCTGATATTGCGGCCAGGGACCAGGCTGACCGGAATCGCAAGGTCGCTCCCCTGGTCCAGGCGGAAGACGCCATAGTGATCGACACTACTGATCTTTCGGTGGAGCAAGTAGTGGATCTGATTGTAGCCAAGTACAGTCAGGAGGTGGAGTAAATTGCTTTACCGAGTACTCAGACTCCTGGCCAGGTGCCTGTTGAAAGTATGGAACCGGTTGGAAGTACAGGGGGTGGAACATGTTCCTGCCCGGGGAAAGCTGATTGTGGTTTCCAATCATGTAAGCGTTTTGGACCCGGTTGTTTTGGGAGTAAGTATTCCCAGGCCAATCCATTTCATGGCCAAGGAAGAGCTTTTTCATATGCCTGTCTTAAGATGGCTGATTCCCGCCCTGGGTGCCTTTCCCGTGGACCGTTCCAAAACGGATTTTCAGGCGGTAAAGAGCTCTTTAAAGCTGCTGGCCGGAGAAGAGGTTTTGGGTATTTTCCCGGAAGGAGGAACCAGGAAAAACTCAACGGAACTGGTTTTCCGGTCCGGTACAGCGGCCATTGCCCTGAAAAGCAGGTCACCTGTACTTCCGGTGGCCGTTATGGGAACCTACCCCTATTCCCGGGCCCTATTTTTCGGTAAAATGAAAGTAAGGATCGGTCCTGTCATTTCCTGGCCGGAAACTTACCGGGGGAAACTGAGGGATGAAGACATAGCCAGGCTGACCAAGGAAATGGAAGAAGCGGTACAATCGCTGAAAGGACCCTGATACCCCGGAAACTGCGAAACCTTTCTTTATTTTTGCAGGATTTTATTACTTTTTCACGAAAGATAATAATGTTTGACAATAGAGATAAACTATAAACAACATTTTATACAGGTGACTGGGTTGGAAATCATTTTAGCACCCCATGCAGGATTCTGCTTCGGGGTGAAAAGAGCTTTAGAAATTGCCTCCAAATATGGCCATTCAGACAACAAAGTATATACTTTTGGACCATTGATTCATAACCGTCAGGTAGTAGATAAGCTGGCGGAGATGGGTATCACTAAAATTGAGAATCCCCATGATATCAGTGAAGGAAAAGTCATCATTCGCTCTCATGGTGTTGGCCCTAACACTTTGGCCTTACTTGAAAAAAGTGGTCTTGAGGCCATTGACGCGACCTGTCCTTTTGTCCGAAAAGCACAGACCATCGCCCACGAACTAGCTCAGGAGGGCTATCAGGTGGTAGTAGTAGGTGATGATCTGCATCCTGAGGTTCAGGGTATTGTTGAATGGACCGGTAACCGGGCTGTTGTCGTTAAAGAAGCAGCAGAGGCCAGGCGACTGCCCTATTACCCCAAGATTGGAGTATTAGCACAGACCACTTTAGAAATAGCCCTATTAGAACAGGTCACTGATATTCTACAGGAGAAAACCGCTGAATTAAAAGTTTATAATACAATTTGCAGCGCTACTAAAGTCAGACAGGAAGAGGCTTTAGAGTTAGCTAAAACAGTTGATCTGATGATCGTTATTGGCGGCAAGAACAGTGCCAACACCAAAAAACTAGCGAGCATTTGCCAGGGGGCAGGTACACCGACGTATCATATTGAGCAGGCCGGTGATCTTGAAGCCCGTTGGTTTAATAATGCAGAGCGAGTGGGGGTTACAGCTGGAGCCTCTACTCCAGATTGGATTATCGAGGAGGTTGTTGAAAGAATGACAGAGCTGAACGAAGAAAAAACACTGAAGCCGGAGGAGGTTCAAGAAGCTGGGACCCCTGAAGTGGAGACCGTAGTTAACGAAAGCGAGACAGCCGACAAGGGGGAAGAACTTGATCTTGATTTGGCTAGCAATCCCCAGGAATTGCATCGGGGTGATATCATTACCGGCACAGTAGTTCAGGTTAATGATAATGAAGTGATGGTCGATGTAGGCGGTAAGTCAGAAGGAGTCATTCCTTTGAACGAACTGTCTAATCGTTCTATTGATAACCCAAGTGATGTTGTGTCCGTGGGAGATCAGGTTCAAGTTTATGTACTTCGCGTGGAAAATGAAGAAGGACATCCCGTGTTGTCCAAAAGAAGAGCTGATCGCCAGATTGCCTGGGAAAAATTAGAAAGTGCATTGGAATCCGGCGAAGAATTGCGGGCTCCGGTAATTGAAGTGGTGAAAGGTGGTTTGCTGGTAGATATCGGTGTTCGCGGCTTCGTACCGGCTTCGTTGGTGGAACGGGGCTATGTAGAAGACCTGAGCCAGTACTTAAACAAGGAGCTTCGTTTGCGTGTCATCGAATTGGATCGCAGCAAAAATAAAGTTGTCCTGTCCCAAAAAGCGATCCTTGATGAAGAATACGAGAAATTGAGAGAAGCTACCTGGGCAAGTCTTGCCGAAGGACAAGTGGTAAAAGGTATCGTAAGGCGCTTGACTAACTTCGGTGCCTTTGTTGATATTGGCGGCATTGACGGTTTGCTCCATGTCTCCGAATTGTCCTGGGGTAGGGTAGATCATCCGAAAGATGTTTTATCCGAAGGACAGGAAATAGAAGTAAAAGTATTGGGTGTAGATCGGGAAAATGAAAAGGTTTCCCTGGGACTGAAGCAATTGCTGCCTAATCCCTGGGATACTGCAGAGGAACGCTATCCCGTCGGCGACATTGTGCAAGGAAAAGTGTTAAGGATTGCTTCCTTCGGCGCTTTCGTGGAAGTAGAACCCGGTATAGAGGGACTGGTTCACATCTCCCAATTGGCCAACCATCACGTGGAAAAAACGGAAGACGTGGTGTCGGTGGGAGAGGAAATACCCGTGAAAATTCTCGGTGTTGATCAAGAGGCACACCGGATGAGTTTGAGTCTTAAAGAAGCTCGGAAAGAAGAGCGGCCAAAACCGGAAAAAACAGAACAGCCTGTACAAGCAGAAGAAAACTCCGGGGTTAAATTAGGCGATCTCTTCGGTGAGCTTTTCGAAGAAGGCAATAATGGATAAGGAACATCGTAAAAACCTTTCCCGGAAATTGGACCATTTGCAGATAGCCAAGGATTTGGCTGACGGTCCCCTGAGTGCCGGTTTTGAAGATATCTATCTGATTCATCAGGCTGCCAGTCCCATGAGTTTGGTAGAAATAGATACCGGTTTGTCTTTTGCAAACAAAAAGTTGAAGGTTCCCTTTTTAATTAACGCGATTACCGGCGGTCCCAGGCTGTCTTTAGAGGTTAACGCCTCTTTGGCCAGGGTAGCGAGGGAATTGGGAATTGCCATGGCGGTAGGTTCCCAGCGATTGGCCATGGCTGATCCCGACCTGGAAACAAGTTATAGAATTGCCCGTAAGGAAAATCCTCACGGGCTCCTTTTTGCCAATTTGGGAGCTCTATGCACCCCTGAAGAAGCCGTAAAGGCCATTGAAATGTTGGAAGCAGACGGTTTACAACTACATTTGAATTTGGCCCAGGAATTGGCGATGGCAGAAGGTGACCGGGATTTCCGTAGCCTGCTGGATAAAATCGCTTTAATAGTCGAGACTGTACCGGTACCGGTGATCGTGAAGGAAGTAGGCTTTGGTTTGTCCAGGGAAACGGCAATGGAACTCTGGCAGAGAGGAGTCAAGTATCTGGATGTGGGAGGCTGTGGCGGTACTAATTTCGGCACTATTGAAAGATACCGGCAAGGCATAGGCGGTCCTACCGTTTTCGAAGAATGGGGTATTCCCACGGCCGTGTCTATTGCGGAAGTATGTAGCCTTTCTCTGCCCATTACCGTAACGGCATCAGGTGGTATCCGTTCTGCCTTAGAAGCGGTAAAATCGCTGGCCTTGGGCGCCCACTTAATAGGCATTGCCGGTCCTACTGTCAAACTGTTGTTAAATTCCTCGGAAGAGAAGCTGTTGGCTTACTTTCAACAATTGATTAGCGATTTTCGGTCCTTGATGCTCTTGAGTGGCACCGGTACTTTGGCGGAACTTCGGAAAATACCGGTGATCATAACCGGCAAAACAAAAGATTGGTTGGAACAACGAGGAATTATGGACCAATACAGACAAAGATCTTCTGGAACCAATAAACCTGATTGCCGCTGAGTAAGCGGCATTTTTGTATATTTGGCCAATTGGGCGGGAACTCTATAACCACAAAAAGCACGAGGAGTGACACTATGAGCGGGTATCCGTTAGGAATGATCCTCTTAATTGTGGTGGCGATTCTCATCTATTTTGGCCTGGCCCACCGGGTTTTGGACAGGCTGCGGCTTAGCGACCGGGCTGCTTTATTGCTGGTGGGACTGTTAATTGTGGGCAGTTTCATCAATATTCCCCTTACCGGCGGGCCACCTTCCGTCTCCGTTAATGTGGGCGGTGCCCTGGTACCGCTGGGATTAGCCCTTTATTTATTGATTACAGCAGGGACCGCAAAAGAATGGATCCGTGCATTATTGGCTACCGGTGTGACGGTTGGCGTTATCGCTTTAACTAATCGTTACCTGTTCACGGAAGATGATCCCTGGCAAGGTGGTATTAATTTTATTGATCCTCTCTATGTCTATCCTATTATTGCCGCTTTGGTAGCCTACATCGTCGGTCGTTCACGTAGATCAGCCTTCATTGCTGCCATTCTCGGGATGCTCAGTTTGGACGTTATCAATTATATTCAACTGACAGTTACCGGTATACCGGGGCGAGTTGCCGTTGGCGGCGCCGGAGCCTTTGATGCCATCGTCCTGGCCGGTTTGGGAGCGGTTCTCCTGGCGGAAATAATTGGCGAAGGCAGGGAACGGCTGCAAGGAGGTCCGGAAAGCGAAGGAAAGCCACCGGAGCTGTTACGGAATCTTGACAGGGCTGTTCCGCAAGCCGCCCATAAACCTTTGCCTTCCCAAGGGGAGTCCCAACAGCATCAAGAAAGGAAGAAAGATGATGAGTAAAAAAGGTTTGCTAGGTTTGCTGCTCCTGGCTTTGGGAGCAGTTGTCATCGGGTCCGTCACCGCGCTGCCGCAACAACAACCGGTCAGTGATTTTGACATTGATTTGCCGGATTTGGGAATCTGGGAAAAGGAACGAATGGACGGCGGTTATTACACTATCGTTGATGAAGATAACAACGTCCTAGACAAAACAGCCAGGGAAGTACACCTGGATGACGAGTTTATCGCCGCCAACAACCGCCATTACCGGGTAGAGAGGATCAAGGGAGATACAGCTTACGCCAGGTTAATCATGGAAAACGCCCTGGCCGACACAGCTCCGAAGTCGGCACCGGCCCTGTTACCGGTACAAGGGAACAATACTGCCAACAATTTGATTGCTATGTACCATACCCATTCGGCAGAATCCTATGTGCCTACAGACGGCACAGAGAGTATTCCCGGTAACGGCGGTATCTACAAAGTAGGGGAGCAACTGGCCGCCAAGCTGAAAGAAAAAGGAATAGAAGTGGCATACGACAAAACACCCCATGAGCCCCATGATGCAGATGCCTACCGCAGATCCCGAAGAACCGCTGTGGAATTAATGAAAAAGACCCCTGCAGCCATCATCGATATTCATCGGGACGGGGTACCTGATCCGGATTTTTATTACTCCAACGTGTCCGGTGAAGATGTCACCAAAGTTCGGCTGGTAGTCGGGCGGCAGAACCAGAACATGCAGGCCAACCTGGACTTTGCTAAAGAAATTAAAGCACAGTTGGACCAGTATTACCCTGGTTTAGTTCATGGGATTTTTATGGCGAAAGGCAATTACAATCAGGATTTATCACCACGTTCCATTCTGATTGAAGTCGGCACTCACACCAACAAACGGGAACTGGCGGAAAAGGGTGCGGTCTTATTTGCTGATGCAATTCCTACGGTATTAGGTATCAGCCCTACTGAAAAAACTCCGGTAGGTGCGCTGGAGACCGATAAGGGTGACAGGGGATCTCTGGTGTGGCTAATCGTTATCTTTCTAATCGGAGCAGGCCTGTTCCTACTACTCAGTACAGGCAGCTTAAGAGGCTCTTTAGACAAACTGAAACAGTTTTCTTCCAGGGAATGGTCCGATGTCATGGGAAGTTCCCGGGGAGGACCGGCTGCCAAGACAGCTCTCAACAAACCGGAAGATGACCAACAGGATGAATAACCAGGGGGAAACCCCTGGTTTTCATTCCACTGACCGCTTTTGGGAGGTTTAGGAAGGGATGCACATTATTTATCACTGTTACGGAGGTGCCCATTCATCAGTCACGGCAGCGGGTATTCATCTGGGTCTTATCACTGATGAAACAATTCCTACTCCTGAAGAAATCTTGGCTCTGCCTTTTTATGACCAGCCTAAACAAGAAGACCATGGTTATCTTCGCTTCCTGGGAGAGGATCAAAAAGGAAACAAGATCTATATCATTGGGAGGAGAGGATTGAAAAACAGCTTTCCGACCCTGGTTCAATCCCTGGGAAAACTTCTGGGCATACCGAGTGAAGAACTGTTAGTGGTCGATACGGTTCCCTATGTAAACTGGATGATGGTTTTGGGCGGGTTTACCTCCAGGCGATTGGACTGGGTGAGTTTGGGCAGACCCCTGGTGATCAGGGGCACCCGCAAGGCTTTTAAAAAGTTTGTGCAGTTGGTACACAAAGTCAGAATTCAATGCGAAGGAGGGACTACCCATTGAAAAGTATCATCTTTTATTGTGACACTCACGGCAAAGCAGCACTGATCACTGCTTTAATCCACTTAGGCATGATCAGCCGGAACACAACCACCGTGAAGGAACTCCTTCAGCTTACCTGGTGGCGGCGTGTTGCCCAACTGCCTCCCGGCCAACTTCTGGAAATAGGTTGCGATCAGCAGGGAAATCGAGTATTCATATTGTGGGTGGACAGGGATAAGCAACTCCTTCCAAAGCTGGCTGTTTCTTTTTCCGAGGCATTAAATAAGGAAACGGACTGGCAATTTGTTGACGCTCTTCCCCAGAAAAACGGTTGGATTAATACCGCACGGTTCCTATCGGCCATTGCGGGCCATAATTATTTGACCCACCGCTTGTTTTTGCAGGGTTTCACCAAGCTTCCTGCTACGGCCCCGATTTAAATTTGGAGCGCAGGCACCTACAGGTCCGGCTCCTTGATTGAATAGCAGCGGCGGTCACAAAAAGTGGACAGAATAGAAATAATATGGTAACATAGAAATAGTTAGAATTTTGCGAATTATAAAATAATTAATCAAAGTTTAAAACGAAAGGAGAGGATTTGGGAGGTTAGGATATAAATTTGGTGGTCTTCTCGTTATTTAGCCCATAGCATATTATTCTGCAGGAGGTGTAACGAACAATGGATTTGGATCGTTTGTTGACAGCTAGGGGAATAAGCAGAAGGGAATTTATTAAATTGTTGACGGCCACAGCAGTTACTTTAGGACTATCTGCCTCCCATGTTCCCGCCATGGCTGAGGCAATAGAAAAAAGTGTAACCAAAACCCCCGTTGTCTGGCTGAAAGGGCAATTATGTACAGGGTGCACCTGCTCCTCCATATCCTCCCTGGATCCGGGACCGGAAGAAATTATCCTTGACCTGCTTTCTTTTAGATATAATCCTACCATTATGGCTGCTGCGGGGCATGTGGCCCAGATGGCTCTTGATGAAACGGTAAAAGCAGGAGGGTATGTTTTGATCGTGGAAGGTTCCTTCCCTACAGCTGATGACCGGTTTGTGATGTCCGGCGGTAAACCCATGAGGGAAAAACTGTTAGAAACAGCCGCCAATGCCCTGGTTGTCATTCCCGTGGGGGCCTGTGCCTCTTTCGGGGGCATTCCGGCAGCAGGTCCTACGGGAGCAGTTGGGGTAGGCGCCTTGGTTAAAGATATGCCTATCATCAACCTTCCCGGCTGCCCGGTCAATCCCAGATGGCTGTACGGCACGGTAATGCATTATTTAATGTATCAGGATCTCCCCGAGTTGGATGCTTATAACAGACCCAAAATGTTCTATGGGAAACTGCTTCATGACAACTGTCCCCGCCGGGGCCGTTTTGAGCGAGGGGAATTCTTGACCGATTGGAACAGTGATGAACAACAGGATTGGTGTTTGTTGCTCATGGGCTGCAAAGGGCCAAAAACTTATACTGATTGTCCCCAGGGGTTGTGGAATGACGGCGTAAATTTCTGTATTAATGCCGGATCACCCTGTTCAGGCTGTACGCAACCGGAATTCTATGCTCCCGGATTCGGGGATACCAGGGTAGGCTTTGCTCCTCTTTATGAAAAACAGAATTCCTTTGCTTTACCTGGAATCGGTGGCATTGATGCACCAAAGGTAGGCAAGGCCATGGCTGGGGTTGCCGCAGCCGGAGTAGGCATTCACCTGGTAGCCCGTACTGTTAGCGGTAGCAAGAACAAAAGGGAAGGGGACGGTGTATAATGGCTCAAAAAATTGTCATCGATCCGGTAACCAGAATTGAAGGCCATTTAAAAATTGAAGTAATGGTAGAGAACGGCGTGGTAACTGATGCTTGGACAGTAGGCACTGCTGCCAGGGGTTTTGAAATCTTGCTGAAAGGAAAGGATCCCAGAGATGCCACTTATGTAACGGAAAGAATCTGCGGAGTATGTGCCGGGCCCCACGGGTGGACTTCTTCAGTTGCTGTAGAAAATGCCCACGGAGCCGTTTTGCCTGAAGCGGCCAGGATAATTAGAAACCTCATCATCGGAGCTATGTGGCTGCATAATCATCCCCTCCATTTCTACCACCTGTCAGCATTGGACTATCTTGATATACTGGCAGTTGCGGAATACCGGGGCAATGATCCGCAATTGTTGGCAGTAAAAGATAGGATTGTGGCATTGGTTAAACAGGGGGATACAGCACCTTTAACACCAAGGTATGAGCCCGATGAGTTTTCCGTCCGGGATCCGGAAATCGTGATCACTGCCGTGGCCCATTATCTAAAAGCCTTGGAAATGCAGGCCAAAGCCAGAAAATTGTCTGCCATCTTTGGCGGAAAGCAGCCTCACCAGTCAAGCATTGTAGCTTGCGGAGTAACCATTAAACCCAATGCCCAGCAAATAATGAAATTCAAATCCATCCTTCAGGAATTGATTAAGTTTGCCCGGGAAGTATATGTACCTGATGTCCTCGCTTTTGGAACAGGGCCTCTCCTTCCTTTGGCCCAAGCCGGGGTTGGAGGAGGAGAGGGTAATTTTCTGACTTATGGCGTCTTTCCTTTGGCAGACGGCAGTACCCTCTTTAAATCGGGGGTTATTTTCGACGGGAAACTCAATGATCGGCAACCTTTAGATCAAAACAGAATCACCGAAGATGTGAAACATTCCTGGCTCAAAGATGAACCGGTGAAACATCCTGCCGAGATGGATACTGTGTTCGATTTAGACAAGGAGGGAGCATATAGTTTCCTTAAGGCTCCCCGCTACGAGCAGAGAGCCATGGAAGTAGGACCTCTGGCCAGGATGCTGGTCCAACAGCCACCGGGCTTCATGAATTTGATTAAAGAATATCAAATCAAAATCGGTGCCGTGGCCAGACATGCAGCCCGGGCCTTTGAAACATTGCTCCTTTGTGAGGCCATGGAAACCTGGAGTGAGGAATTGCCTGCCCTCCTGGCCGGAAAAGATGCCCGGATCCACGACACTGAACACTGGAAACCACCCAAAACCGGCACCGGGCAAGGGCTGCTCGACGCCCCCAGGGGTGCTTTAGGTCACTGGATTGAAATCGAGGATCACAAGATCAAAAACTATCAGATGGTTGTTCCCACCACCTGGAATTTTTCTCCCAGGGATGAGCAGGGCAACAGGGGTCCCGTCGAAACCGCTCTATTAGGTGTTCCGGTGCCCGATCCGGATAATCCGATTAACATTGTACGGGTCGTCCGTTCTTACGATCCCTGCCTGTCTTGCGCCGTACATTTAATTGAAGCCGACAGTGCTCAGGTTCGTAAATTCAGAATTTGTTGAGGAGGTGGCGGTTTGTCTGGTCAGGATAAAATTTATTTACCCCAGCGGGTTGCCCACTTGATCAATCTGGTCGCGATTGTCCTGCTGGTCTTCACGGGTTTTTACATTTACTATCCCTTTGCTGAGAGAATCATGGGTACTGCCCGCTACCTTCATTATGTAGCCGGGTTTGCCCTGATCATCAATCTGTTCTGGCGGATCTACTATGCTTTTTTGGGCAAACACAGAGACTATTTCGAATTCAAGCCTGAAATAGGAAAAATTCTGCCGGTGGTTAAATATTACTGTTTCATGGGGAAACCGGTAATCACCGAGGGAAAATACAATCCCCTGCAAAAATTGACCTATTTGGGCATTCCCTTTTTGATCATTTGTCAGGGTTGCACCGGAATTGCCTTGGCTTATCCGGATCAGACCGCCGGATTTATCCATGCTCTGGGAGGTTTGGCCAATGTCCGGTCGATCCATTACCTTTTCACCTGGGTCTTCATCTGTGTCACTTTGCTTCATGTCTATGCCGTGTTCACGGAAAAACCGCAACAGGTTTTGGCAATGTTTTTCGGCAAAGAAACAGACAGCCAAACCGCGACGGTAAAGCAAACAGGTTCCCATGTCCGGCAGCAGGGATAATTCCCGGAACACAATCCTTGTATTAGGAGTAGGTAATGTACTGCTCCAGGATGAAGGCTTTGGGGTGCATCTGGTTAACGAGCTGGCCTTAAAGGACTGGCCGCCTCAAGTGGAGTTTATTGACGGAGGTACCGCCGGTATGGAATTAATTTACCTGTTTGCCGGCGTATCCCTCCTCATTGTTGTGGACAGTTTGGATGCAAGTATGGAACCGGGCAGTGTTTTCAAGTTCAAAATTGAAGATTTCGCCGGCCTACCTGAGGGGATCAAAACCTCCTTTCATGATATTGGATTGCTGGAAGTATTGCAAACCGCCCGCCTTTTGGGCTGTCTGCCTGAAACGATTATTTATGGTGTTCAGCCAAAAACCGTTGACTGGGGTTTGGAATTGACACCGGAGTTAAGCCAAGTGAAAAATAAAGTGGCAGACTTGATTGCTCAGGAAATTGCTAAAGCCATTGGAATGTAGGAGGATTTCTTGAGGCGTGCTCCCAGTTTAGCTCCCATAACGACTACACCGTAAGGAATGATGAAGCCATGGCCTAGGCTATGGTTTCTTTTTGTGCAGCATCCAAAGCCGGTAATCTTCGTCCAGGTATGATCATAGGTAAAGGGATTTATACTAGCCAGTAATAAACTTTAAATTCAGCAGATGGTACCCGTTTACCGGGGGGTCATTGTTGCCGGTCTACGGCTAGCTTGACGCTCAAGGGATTATGTTGGATAATGATGGAGATAGGGGTGAGTTGAAATTCAAAACCCAGGTTTGATAATCGAAGAAGTACATCCCAACAGTATCGCCGCTGAACTTGATTGGCAACCGGGAGACCGGGTTATTTCTATTAATGGACAAGAGATCTATGACATCATTGATTTTCGCTTTCAGACAGCAGAGGAATATGTAGAGGTACTGTTGAGAACCGGTAACGGGACAGATCTAGTCTACCAGATCGAAAAAGAGTATCACGAAGAACTGGGAGTATCTTTTGCCGGGATTACCAATGACGGTATCAGGCAATGCCATAACCGTTGTCTCTTTTGTTTTGTAGATCAGATGCCTCATTCCCTTCGGTCCAGTTTATATGTGAAAGATGATGATTATCGCTATTCGTTTCTCCAAGGAACTTTTGTTACTTTAACCAATGTGAAGAAAAAAGACCTGAGGAGAATTGCCCAACTGAAACTAAGCCCTCTCTATATATCTGTTCATACGATCAATCCTGATTTAAGGGCGAAAATGTTGCGAAATAAACAAGCCGCCCAAATCATGGATCAGCTTCGTTACCTGGCCCGGCACGACATCGAAATTCATGCCCAAATTGTGCTGTGTGCCGGTCTGAACGATGGACAAGAATTACAAAAGAGTATCCTGGAACTAAGAGAGCTGTGGCCGGCGGTCCAGTCCCTGGCGGTTGTCCCCGTGGGACTGACGGGATATCGTCGCGGGCTGGCTGAAATAGAGCCCATCAATCAGGACAAGGCTCAGGAAACCATTGATTTGGTAACGAGGTATCAGGAGTTATTCCTACACCGGTTGGGGACCAGACTTGTGTATCTTGCCGATGAGTTTTATCTCCTGACCGGAAAAGATATTCCCAGGGAAGAAGATTATGAAGGTTTTCCCCAATTGGAAAACGGGGTCGGTATTGTCCGTTTATTTCTGGATAATTTTGCAGAGAGCCTCAAAAGGATCAATAAACCGCTGGAAATCAGTGAACGATATTTGTTAGTTACCGGTGTGGCTGCGGCTCCGGTGCTGGAAAAATCTTTAAATGAATTAAACAAAAAAATTAAAGGTTTCCCTATTGAAATGGCAGTGGTAGAAAACCGCTTTTTTGGAGGCTTGGTCACGGTGACCGGCTTATTGTCGGCTTCCGACATTATTAAGCAACTGAAAAATTGCCTATTAGAAAACCAATTCAGCACAGTATTGTTACCGGATATTTTGTTGAATGAATCCGGATTAACTATCGATGATTATACAACTGAACAACTGGAACAACAACTGGGGATAAAAATTGTCATTTTACCCAGTTCAGGTTCCGGTCTGCCGGATTATCTATTGCGGTGCAATTAACGGAGGTTAAATATGTCGGGAAAAGGAATAGTAGCGATTGTAGGCCGTCCTAACGTAGGAAAATCCACCCTTTTCAACAGAATAGTCGGCGGGAGAGTATCTATTGTGGAAGATACCCCTGGTGTTACCCGGGATCGGATTTATCAGAAAGCGGAGTGGTTGGGACATACCTTTACCCTGGTGGACACGGGGGGTATTGTGGAGTTGACTACTGAAGGGGGAATGGAGGAGCAAATACGATACCAGGCAGAGCTGGCCATTGAAGAAGCGGATCTGGTTATTTTTGTTGTAGATTACCGTGCAGGGCTGCTGCCCGACGATTGGACCGTGGCTCAGCTCCTGAGAAAATGTGCCAAACCGGTACTCTTGGCAGTTAACAAGGTAGAAAATTTTGAGGAACTTCATGAACTAAGTGCCTTTTACGGTTTAGGGCTGGGTGATCCATTGCCCATCTCCGCTGCCCACGGTATGAATATCGGAGATTTGTTGGACCGGGTGATTGACAAATTGCCCCACCGGCCGGAGGAAGATGATGAGGAGGGAATCCGGGTCGCTCTAATTGGTAGACCAAACGTGGGTAAATCTTCCCTCGTGAACTATGTGCTGGGAGAAAACCGCTCCATCGTCACCGATATTCCCGGTACAACCCGTGATGCCATCGACAGCCCCGTTGTGGTAAATGGTAAGAAGTATATTTTAATTGACACCGCCGGAATCCGCCGGAAAGCCAGAATTGCCGAAGCAACAGAAAGATATAGCGTTATTCGCTCCTTGCGGGCGGTGGAACGCTGCCATGTGGCTTTAATCGTCATTGATGCCCAGGAGGGTATAACAGAACAGGATAAGCGGATTGCCGGATTAGCCCATGAAGCAGGGCGAGCCAGTATTGTGGTCGTGAATAAATGGGACCTGGTTCCTAAGGACAGCAAAACCATGAACCGTTTTGAAAAGGAAATACGGGAACAATTGGCCTTTATGAGTTATGCCCCCACCGTCTTTGTATCGGCACTGACAGGGCAAAGGATGTATAAACTCCTTGAGTTAATTGATTATGTGGATGAACAGGCTGTAAAAAGGCTGTCTACAGGCATTTTGAATCAATACCTGGAAGAAGTGGTTTCACTTAATCCCCCTCCTTCCGACAAAGGCAAGAACTTGAAATTCTATTACATGACCCAGGCCGGGGTTAGACCCCCCAGCTTTTTGGTTTTTGCCAATCGTCCGGAACAAGTACATTTTTCTTATAAACGCTACCTGGAGAATAAATTCCGGGAGGCCTTCGGTTTTGAAGGGAATCCGATTCAGTTCATTTTTAAGGAGAAAAGTTAGGGGAGGGAGCAGAACTGAACACGATTTTGGCGATCATCGGCGCTTATTTAATCGGTTCCATTCCCATTGGCTATCTGGTCGTTGCCAAATGGCACGGCCTGGACATTAGGAAGTACGGCAGTGGCAATATCGGTTTCACTAATGTTTTCCGCATCGTTGGCTTTCCTTCCGGTTTGGTGGTATTGATTGGTGACATCGGCAAAGGAGTTCTGGCTGTGCTACTGGCCAAGGGGTTGGGAGGAGAGCTGACCGCCATGCTGGCCGGTTTGGCAGTGATTGCCGGGCATAATTGGTCTTTGTTCTTAAATTTCAGCGGGGGCAGGGGAGTGGCCACCGGTGCCGGGGTCTTTTTGGCTTTGGCTCCCAAAGCAATTATGTTATCGGCCCTGATCTGGATTGTTACCATCGCGTTAACTCGTTATGTTTCTTTGGGTTCCATCCTTGGAGCAGTCTGCTTACCTGTCCTAATTTTAGGATTTTATGATTCCTGGCTGCTGTTTATTTTTGGTTTATTAGCAGCCACCTTCGTAGTTTATCGCCATATACCCAATATCAAGAGATTAATTAATGGCTCCGAATTCAAATTTGGAGAAAAGATTCGCCGATAGGAGAGATAATCGTGAATTTTCAAACTGCTGTACTGGGAGCAGGCAGCTGGGGTACAGCCTTGGCCTGTCATTTGGCCGGGAAAGGAGTACCGGTGACTCTTTGGGCCCGTTCTGCCAAAGCTGCCGAAAAAATACAAATCAGCCGGGAAAACAAGTTATACCTGCCGGGAGTAACCCTGCCTTCTCAGTTGAAAATTACCGCTGATCTGTCACTGGCTTTAAAAGGGGCTGCTTACATCGTTTTGGCCGTACCGTCCCAATCGGTTCGGCAGGTGGCAACCGCAATACGCCCGTACCTACAGGATAACCCGATCATCATTAGTACCGCCAAAGG
>JAAZDD010000071.1 GCA_012512955.1 Clostridia bacterium | reverse complement strand
GCTGCCACATGCCGGCCACCTGCAGCCAGGGATTATAGGGGCCGGGTACCGCGGCCGGGGCCAGGACCAGTTCCGCACCCTGAAGGGCCAGGATCCGGCTCACTTCCGGATACCAGATATCGGTACCGGCCACGATCCCGACGGTGCCCAGTTCCGTAGCCCAGACAGGTAATTCCTCACCCCGGGCAAAGCCTTGACTCCTTTCCTGCCGGGATAAGTGGGTTTGCCTTTGTTCCCCCAGTTTTCTCCCCTGGGGATCAAATAAGGAAGCGGTAAGATAATACCGGTTTTTTTCTTCAATGATTGAGGTTCCCGGGCAGAGATAAAGGCGGTATTTACTGGCCAGCTCAGCGAAACCCCTTTCAAAAAGCGGGTGCCGGGAAGCCAGGTGAGGCAACCAATCCTGCAGCCTCCTACCGGCATTAAGCCCGATGGCCCCGTGGAGAAGGCCTGTCAAGCCGGGAAACAGGGCCAGTTGCACCCCTTTGGCCTGTAACTCCTCCAGTTGCCTGGCAGCTTCAGCCCAAAAGTCCTGTTCCCCGGCAAAAACAGTACTGTCCAGGCGCACATTGGCCACCCTTACCTCCATGGGAACACCTCCCTTTTCTTTTCCATTTTAGCCCCGGGTTGTCCAATAAATCAACCTTGTTCTTGGTAATTAATCCGAAGAACTGTATAATAGAGGGAAGACCTGTTCCCTGAAGGACCAATAGTTTTATTATTTGGAGTGAAAACAATTGCTGAATTTCCGACAACTGAGCATTTTTGTGGCGGTGGCGGAACTGGGTAGCTTCACCAAAGCGGCCAAACACCTGTTCATGACCCAGCCGGCCATCAGTTGGCAAATTAAATCTTTGGAAACGGAACTGGGCTTAACCCTTTTGGAGCGAGGCGATCGAGCCGTTACTTTGACCGAGGCGGGCCGGCTCTTTTATACCGAGGCCAAGCGGCTGACCAACCTTTATGAGAAATTGCTGGCCGATATGGAGGAGTATAAAGAATTGGGCAGGGGTAATCTGAAACTGGGAGCCAGTACCATTCCGGGAGAATACCTGCTGCCTGATTATATTGGCCGTTTTAAGCGGCTTTATCCGGAAGTGAATATTTCCCTGTCCATCGGTGATACAAGGGCCATCGTGGAAAAACTGGCCCTGGACAGCATCCAGATTGGGGTTATCGGCGCCAAACTGGACGAGACAAAGCTGGAGCTGGTTCCTTTTATGGAGGATCAGCTGATTTTGATTGCCGGGACCCAGCATCCCGGGGAGAAAAAGCCCCCGGTCACTTTGAAGGATTTGACCGGTTTTTCCTATGTGCTGAGAGAGGAAGGCTCCGGTACCCGGATGGTAGTTGAGCAGGAATTGGCCGGGAAGGGAATGTCCCTGACAGATTTGGACGTGGTGATGGAGTTGGGCAGTACCCGGGCGGTCATTACCGCAGTAGCTGCCGGTTTGGGATTGAGCTGGGTTTCCCGCTGGGCGGCAGAGGAAGCTTTAAGCCTGGGACATGTCCGGGAGATACCGGTGGAAGGGCTGGAGATCATGCGCCCCTTCTACTTGGCAACCCGGCGGAACCGGACCATGAGCCCCCTGGCCCGGGCCTTCACTGATTTTTTATTAACCGGGGCCGGAGCAGGGGAGCAATTATAAACAGTTTCAGCAGGACGGTAGTATGGCAGGCACCCGGAGGAAAACCGGGTGATTATTTCTGACGGGAGGTTTGGCAGGATGGAGATTAAGCAGGTTACCATTGTAGGTTTAGGGCTGATCGGCGGCTCCCTGGGGCTGGCCCTGAAAAAGGCCCGCCCGGAAATCAAGGTGGTGGGGGTGGACCTGGAGCAGCAGACCCTGGACACCGGTGTGGCGGTTCAGGCCGTTGATTGGGGTACCACCCGGCTGTCCCAGGGGGTCAAAGAGGCCGATGTGGTGGTCCTGGCCACTTTGGTCAAAGCAATGCCCGGGTTAGTGCAGGAAGCGGCTCCTTTTTTGAAGGCAGGTGCTATCATTACTGATGTAGGCAGTACCAAGGCCAAGCTGGTGAAGCAGTTGTCGGCTTTACTACCGGCCGGCACCAGCTATGTGGGAGGACACCCCATGGCCGGGGCGGAGACCCGGGGCATTGAAAGTGCCGATCCTTACCTGTTTGAAAATGCCGTTTATGTACTGACTCCGGTGCCGGAAACGGATCAAGGAGCCCTGACTGCAGTTACGGAATTGATCCGGCTGACCGGGGCCAAAGTGTTGCTGTTGTCCCCGGAGGAGCATGATGCCATTGTGGCGGCGGTCAGCCATCTTCCCCATTTAACGGCGGCGGCCCTGGTTAATGCGGTGGCCCGCCGGGAGGAGGAAGTGCCGGGTACCTTTCAACTGGCTGCCGGCGGTTTTAGGGACGCCACCAGGATTGCGGAAAGTTCACCGGAGATGTGGCAAGATATTTTTCTGGACAACAAGGAGACACTGCTGCCCATGATCCGGGCCTACCGCCGTTCACTGGCTGAACTGGAAGAGGCCATTGCCGGCGGGAACCGGGAGAAACTGTACCGGCTTCTGGCCGGGGCCCAGGAAAAGAGGCGCCAGATTCCCGCCAAACAAAAAGGATTATTGCCGGGAATCCACGAAATAATCGTAACGGTCCCTGACCAACCCGGGGAAATCGGCAAGCTGGCCGCCCTGTTGGGGATTAAAGGGATCAATATTATGGACATTGAGATTCTCCGCATCCGGGAAGGGGACGGGGGAACCATCAGAGTTGGCTTTGCTACGGCAGCGGAAGCGGGGCAGGCCCTGAAGGTACTGCAGAATAATGACTATTTGGCTTGGTTGAAGCAGTGAGCATTGCTAATTCAGCTTTTAGGGAAGCAGGGGGGGGCATTGAAGCCTTTTGAAGGGGTGAACTAATGAACAAACCGACGAAGCGGCAGGAAATGTTGAGAGTTTTTGAAAACGGACAAATATTTCACGAGTTGATGGCGGCCCTGTCCATGGCCCTGGATATGGACGCCAGGGGGAAGCTCTACCACGCCTGGCGGGTGGCCTTAGTGGCCGCCAAGACGGCTGAAATAATGCTGCCGGACAAAGTAACTGATGTCTTTTATGCAGGCTTGTTACATGATATCGGGGCCATGGGACTGGATGACCATATTGTCCATCAAATGATCAGCGGGGAACCCTTGACCGATCCTATTATTTTGGAGCACTCCAACCGGGGGGCGGCCATTGCCAAGGAACTGCCTGCACTGGCGGAAGCGGCCCAGTATATTTTGGAGCACCACGAACACTGGGACGGTACGGGAACACCTGCTCAAAAGAGCGGTCCTTCCCTGAGCCTGGGCGGTCAAATTGTGGCTATTGCCGACCAATTGGATATTTTACTCCGGTTGTATCCGCTGGATCAAGGGAAGAAAGCCCTGGAGATCATTAAGAGCCGGGCCGGTTCCTCCCTGATGCCGGAAGTGGTGGAAGCCTTCCTGGCGGCGGTGGCGGAAACCCCCTATTACTACCAGGTGCAGGATTATAACTCTTTGACCCCTTTAATGACGGAAACTTTGGAGAAGCTTCCTCCCGTGGATTGCGTCCATCCGCAGCCCTTCAAAGCCACTGTCCGGGTTTTTGCCAGGATCATTGACGCCAAACATAAATACACCTCTGGCCATTCCCAACGGGTGGCTTACTACGGAGTCAAGCTGGCCCGGGAAATTGGGTTCACTGAGGAGCAGTTGGAAGAATTGGAGGTAGCCGGGTTACTCCATGATTTCGGGAAGATTTCCGTGCCCAACCGGATTTTGGACAAAGCCGGTCCCCTGGATGATGATGAATTTGCCATTATTCGGCAACATCCCGGGCGTACCGCGGAGCTGCTGAATATGATCGACGGGCTGAAGCACCTGGCTTGGATTGCCGCCGGTCACCATGAAAGATATGACGGGAAAGGCTATCCCCTAAAATTGGGAGGAGAGGAAATTCCCTTAGGAGCCCGGATTCTTTCCGT
>JAAZDD010000070.1 GCA_012512955.1 Clostridia bacterium | reverse complement strand
ATCTTATTATATAAAAAAACTGGGAGAGCGGCTCAAAAAGCTGCAGGATAAACTGCTGGACAAGACTTTTTTCAATACAAATTTGGAAGTTTTCTCAACGCCCTTGCGCTGTTTGGGCAAATATGTAAAAATAGGCACCATTACAGTGCCTATTTCCCTTGGTTTTTATTCGTAGTAAACTTTGTCCAAAGGCATTCCCAGTTCGATTAATTCGCTTCTTACTTTTTCGTAGATAGCTTGATATTCCGGGGAAGGTCTCTGAGCTTTCAGGTCGAAACACTCTTGAACCGGCTTACCCTTGGGAGGATTCTTCAGTTGATCTTCGTATTTGGGCAGGATTTTCTTAGCGATTTCGTTAGCCGTCTTTCTGGTCATACCTGCGCAAGACTTAAATACTTCACCACACCACCATGCTTCCATGGGAGTAATGTAGTCGGTGTATCTTCCGCCGGCGGAACGAGGCTGGGTAGTCTTGGAAGCACCGGATACACAGTGGTTCATCAGACCCATGGCGGCTTCGTACAGGAACATTTCCGTGCACGGTCCCGCTGTTTCGTTGACGATCTTGTTCCGCATGAAGCGGGTGTTCCGGCTGACCGCCTGAATAGCCACACTGTTAGCCCACAGGGCCTTACGTCCGCAGTTACCGAACAGCTGAATGTCATAAACGTAAGAGCTGGTATAGTCGGACTGCAGGATGGTGGGGATCAAAAGGTCCGTGGCGATGTTGGCCAATACTGCTCCTTCCGGAGGTCCTGCATAACCGCCGATATAGGAGAAGCCGCCTGCTCTGATCTTATGGCCGTAGTTGAGACCCTGCATGATCCGGTGGAAGTTACTGAAAGTACATTTCAATTCTACAGGACACAGGGACATGGTCACATTACCGGGACCGGCCAAAGCAGGTGCTCCTGCCAAATGACCGTATTCGGTAACGGCACCGGCTACGCCTGTACAGGCCATGCCTTCACGGCCGGCCCGCCATAATGCTTCTTTTTTCAGCTGGGATTCATAGCGACCCATCAGTGTTTCATAGGGAGTCCCGGAACGAACGGTCCGGCCGTAAACTGTAGCCAAGGTAGGTCCGTGGAGGACGTCAACCAGTTTTTTATAGCGAATAATTCCTTCCACCAAGGGCAAGTAAATCTCTTCGGAACAAACTATACCCAGGGAAGCAGCCAGCAACGGCGGGTAGGGATCTTCAGGTTTACGGGGCTTCATCACTACCTGGTCCTGTCCGGAACCCAGGATATTCTCCCGCTGGTAATCCCGCATGCATTCCTGCAATTCTTTTTCGTCAACTTTAATGATCCGTTCCGTATCTTCACACAGCAAGCCCAGTTCCAAGGCCAGTTCATAGCCTGCTTTAAAGAAACGGTCTGCCAATTCATCATCGGTATTGATGGGGTTTTCCGGATCATAAGTCTTTGTCAAACCGTGTTCTTTCAGTTTGCTCATGATGGTCTGGGGAATGATTTTAATATCCCAGTCCTTCACGGAACAGACCGGTCCCGTGTAGGCCTTGTCAAGGTTGTTCAACAGCTTTTGTACCTTTAAATTCATGGACATTATTTAATCACCTCTAGTTTGTTGGTTGTGAGTCGACAATTTCCGTCCTGGTACCGGGAGCAACACCGTTTTTGACCAAGCGCTTGCACAGTTCTACAGCGTCAAAGGCGGTTCTGCCCCAACCGTCGGCAGTCATTTTTTCGGCAAAACCGGTGGTTACAGGACCTCCGCCGACAATTTAGAAGTACTTGTCTCTTTAGCCGATATCTTTAAGGAGTTGGACAACGTCTTCCAAATAGGGCATGGAGGTAGTCAACAGGGTGGAGCAGGCAATAATGTCTGCATTCACTTCTTCTGCCTTTTCAATGAATTTCTTGACAGGAACGTCAATGCCCAGGTCATGAACTTCAAATCCGTTGACAGCCAACAATGCAGCCACAATGTTCTTGCCGATGTCATGGACGTCTCCTTCCGCTTGCCCGATGACCACGGTTCCTATTTTGTTGGCGGCTGTTTCCGCTTCATCCATCTGGCTGAAAATTTTCTGCACTACTTCGGTCATGGCGTCACCGGCCACTACCAACTCGGGCAAGAAAGCTTCCCCGTTGTCATAACGCTCGTTAACAATATCCATTCCCCTGGTGCCGCCTTTGTCCAGGATTTCCAAGGGAGGGATCCCTGCGGCCAACGCTTCTTCCACAACTTTTACCGCTTCTTCTGCATCTCCCTCAGCAATAAAATTGCTAAGTTTTTCCAACAACGCCTCTTTCAATATTGACGCCTCCTTTTAATAGAGCTGAAATGATTGGTTTATATCTGAAACCCTTACTGTTTGGCAGGGTTTACTAAAGAATGAAGGGTACAGGTTGCCTGCAAATCCCCTGTCAACAAGTGAATCGCCTGATTGGTTATTTGTTCAACTGCAACCTTATCTATACCGTAAACCAGGATGTTAAAATCCAGCTTGCCCCGGGAGGCAATCCCGGCCAGTTGACCTTTGGCGGAAGTACCTTTTGCCGAACCGGTGGTGGAAAAGTAACAGCTGCCGGCCCCGCCGGCCAACTCCAGGTATCCTTTAATATGACCGATGGCCAATACGGGCCGTTCCCGGCAAAGCCTGGCCAGTTCATCGAAGAAGCTGACCAAAGCTTGCTCCCATTTGCTTCCTTGAACAGGAGCCCCTGAATTGATTTCCAAAGTGGCCGCATAAGCCGTTAACTCTGCATCTCTAGCCATCCTGGATCACCTCGGCAATCCTCGCTGCATCAGCAGCCTCATTTAAGGAAACAGTCAGCAGCCGGGCCTGGGGATTGATGCTCTGAATATCGCTAACCACTGCCTGAAGTTGATTCTCTTCCACCAGATCAATTTTATTGATCAGCACCAATTGTGCTGTTTTGATTTGGCTGGCTAGCAAATCCCCAACCACTTGGCGCAGATCCGGCCACCGCTCTGCATCAGCCAGGGCAATTACTTCAATCTTCATCCCTTCCGGTCCGAATTTTTTAATGGTATCCAAAAACCTGACGGGCTGGGCAATCCCGGAAGCCTCCATGAGAATAAGGTCTACGGGATACTTGATACCCACATCCTGGAGCAAGT
>JAAZDD010000069.1 GCA_012512955.1 Clostridia bacterium | reverse complement strand
CTTTCCGGCTCATACCGGTGAATGCTGATGGGGCGCCGGAGCAAAGGATCCAAAGTTTCCCCGCATTTTAACTGGACAAACTGACCGGGTTGAGCCTGCCGGGCCAATGAAGGAGCACTTACTTCCAGCCGGAAATAATCCTCCCCTATGGCCTCATTTTCCAGCAAAAGGCCTTTCACTAATTCCGCCATGACGACCTCCCTTATTCCACCAATCTTCCTTCCTGCATCACCACGCGGCCGTCCAAAACAGTCATCACCGGCCAGCCTTTCAACTCCCAGCCTTCAAAGGGAGTGTTTTTGCCCATGGAATAAAAACTTTCTTTACGGACCACAGCGGTCTTTTCCGGATCAATCACCGTAATATCGGCTGCTTTTCCTACCCCCAAGTTACCTCCCGGCACTCCCAAAATCCCCGCCGGGTTACAGGTTACTTTGGCAATGGCTTCACTCCAGGTCAGATGCCCGGCGTTGATCACCCTGTCCACCACCAGGGGAACCAGAGTCTCCAACCCCACCAGCCCAAAGGGAGCGTAAGCAAACTCCATTTCTTTCTCCTCCCTGGCATGGGGAGCGTGATCCGTGGCAATGACATCCAGGGTTCCGTCCATCAAACCCTTGATTAAGGCCTGCCGGTCTTCCTCGGTCCTGAGGGGAGGATTGACTTTGGTGGAAGTATCAAAAGACTGGACCGCTTCGTCAGTGAGGGTCAGGTGATGGGGAGTCACCTCAGCCGTTACCTTTACTCCCCTTTTCTTGGCTTCCCTGATCATTTCCCCCGCACCGGCAGTGGAAACATGGGCAATATGGAGACGGCTCCCGGTCATGGCTGCCAGCAACAAATCCCGGGCCACCATGGCCTCCTCGGCTACGGAAGGAATGCCCCTGAAACCCAAAATGGTGGAAATATAGCCTTCATGCATGTAGCCTTCGTTAGCCAGTTTCAAATCCTCAGCATGGCTGATTACCGGCAAATCAAACATACCCGCGTACTCCAGGGCCAACCGCATCATCTGACCGTTGGACACGGGTTTCCCGTCGTCAGAAATGGCTACTGCCCCTGCTGCCTGCATTTCCCCGATTTCCGCCAGTTCTTCTCCCAAGGATCCCTTGGTAATGGCCCCAATGGGATAAACCTTCGCCCAACCCGCTTCCCTGGCCTTGTCCCTGATAAAGCGAATGACAGACTGGTTGTCCGCCACCGGTGGAGTGTTGGGCATACTGGCCACGGCAGTGACACCGCCGGCGGCAGCGGCTCTGGTTCCCGTCCAGATGGTTTCCTTTCCTTCAAAGCCCGGCTCTCTTAAATGCACATGCATATCTATCCAGCCCGGGGTGACCACTTTACCGGACACATCATAAACCTGAGCGTCCCCGGCTTCCACACTCTGCCCCACAGCGGCAATTTTCCCTTCCGCAATCAGGACATCCATGATGCCGTCAATTTGATTGGCCGGATCAATGACTCTTCCCCCCTTAAGCAGCAACTTCATCCCTATTACCCCCCATCAGCAGATAAAGAATGGCCATTCTTACGGCTACCCCGTTGGTAACTTGTTCCTCGATGGCAGCCTGCAACCCATCGGCTACATCGGAAGCGATTTCGATACCCCGGTTCATGGGTCCGGGATGAAGCACCAGGGCGTCGGGTTTAGCCAGTTTCAGCCTTTCCCGGGTCAAACAGTACAGGCGGCTGTATTCCCGCATGGAAGGCAGTAAACCTTTTTTCTGTCTTTCCCTTTGCAGCCGCAGGACATTAATGACATCCACGTCTTTAATGGCTTCCTCCACACTGTAATAAGTCTCCACTCCCAACTGCCTGAACTGTTCCGGCAGCAAGGTCCGGGGGCCCACTACCTTCACTTTGGCTCCCAGTTTAGTCAGACCCCAGATATTGGACCGGGCCACCCGGCTGTGGAGGATATCTCCCAGAATGGCCACCGACAAACCTTCAATTGACCCCTTTTTCTCCATGATGGTAAACATGTCCAGGAGGGCCTGGGTAGGATGTTCATGCATCCCGTCCCCGGCATTGATCACCCGGCTGCTGACGGTCTTGGCCATGAAATGGGGAGCACCGGTGGCCTCATGGCGCATGATCAGGATGTCGGCGCCCATGGCTTCAATGGTCAAGGCGGTATCCTTCAAGGATTCACCCTTTTGTACACTGCTGGTGGACATGGCCAGATTTACTGTATCGGCACTCAGGTACTTTCCGGCCAACTCAAAGGAGGTACGTGTTCTGGTACTTGGCTCGTAAAACATGGTGACGATGGTCTTACCTCGTAATACGGGTACTTTCTTGATCGGTCTGAACAGAATCTCTTTCATGGGGCCTGCTGTATCCAAGATCAGTTTAATTTCGTCTGCCGTAAGGTCCTGTAAACCCAACAAATCTTTTCTCTGCCAATTGATCATAGTTGTCCTCCTTTTTTCTACAAAAATCTCACTGCTTCAGCCACAAAAAAGCCTCTTTCCCACAGAAAGAGGCATAATCCCAGTACCTGGTTCCACCTCCTTGCTGTCTCACCGGACCAACATTAAAGGAGTGTTTAGGTTCTATTCCACTTTTTCCAAAATCAGCACAGAATCTTTACCGTCAATTTCCTTTACTTCAACAGAAATAATTTCCTTATGGGAAGTGGGTACATTTTTGCCCACATAATCAGCCCGGATAGGCAATTCCCGGTGGCCCCGATCGATGAGCACCGCCAATTGAATCTGAGCCGGCCGGCCCATATCCATTAAAGCATCCAGGGCGGCCCTCACGGTGCGACCGGTATACAAAACATCGTCAATCAAGATCACCTTTTTGCCTTCCAGATTAAAGGGAACTTCCGTCTTATGGACGATCGGCTGGTAAGCTAGCGTAGTCAAATCATCCCTGTAAAGGGTAATATCAAGAATGCCTAAAGGCAAGGATTCTCCTTCAATCTCCTCAATCAAGGCCTGGATGCGCTCAGACAGGGGCACACCCCTTTTTCTGATGCCGATGATGACCAGGTTTTCAACACCACGGTTTTTTTCGACAATCTCGTGGGCAATTCAGGTCAAAGCACGGCGCATTTTTTCTGCATCCATAATCTCCACTTTTTTGGTAAACTGCATTCATATTACCCCCTTAAGTAAAAAACCTGCTTTCCTAAACGGAGGCAGGCGAAGGCATGATTTGATACGACTTTCAGCCTTCTGGCCTCTCCGGACCAATTTAAAGGCATTGAACCTGTTTTCAGTGTACTCCCCGCAGGAAATGCTGTCAAGCATCTTTTTTCAAGATCAAAATATTTTGATGGGTGATATTGGGTACAAAACTGGTGTAAACAGCATAAGGTCTTAACGGTCTTTGGGTGGCTTTGTTGGACCACAGGCGAATCCCTTTCAGCTTAAATCCTACCTGCCGGAGCCTTTCTGCCACCAGGAAACCCAAGGGCAAAAACTCCCCGTCCACATACCGGTCACCGACGATCATGATTAGATAGCGTTTGGCTTTCAACAACCGCCAAGCTTCCCTGCCAAATTCCTCCATCAGGCCCAAAAAAGCGGCAAAATCAGGTACATTGGCAAAGTCTAAAGGAGTATCCGGGTTAAACATGTTGAAATTGGTTTCCCCGCTAAAGCCGGTTACCCGGTGCTGACATCCGTAAGGAGGATCGGTAATGACGGCATCCACGGAACCGGCCTCCAATTGTTTCATCAAGGCCAGACAATGGCCCTGGTATAAAGGTGCGGCAATAGGCTGTCCCCGGCCCTGCTCCTTGGGGATGATGACCCCATTGTGCACTATGTATTCATTTTGGATTTGGCGGTAGATTTCCACCCAACGGGGATTGAGTTCAAAACCGATTCCCCTTCTTCCCGCCAAAGCGGCACCGATTAAGGTTCCTCCCACTCCGGCAAAAGGATCAAGAACCAATTCATTTTTCTTGGTAAAAAAAGAAATAATCTCCGCCATTAATTCCGGCGGTTTCATAGCCCCATGCTTTTTCCGCAGGTGGTGGGTTGCATCGGGGGGAAAATTGGTCAAATACAAGGTGTCGGTCCAATACAGCCATTGGGAACCGCTCAAATCATTGAGCAGGTTAGCCTTTTTCATGAATAACCTCCGCCATGTCTTACTTTGGTTAGTGTAACCAAAAGAGTGATCCCCATACATATATTCCCCATGGCAGCAGATTATTCACCTGTTGGTTCATTGCTGCTGTCGAATGCCCTGAATCAACCGGCCAAGATCTTCCCTGGAAAACCGGTAAGTCTGATTGCAATAATGACAGCGAACTTCCGCACCTCCTTGTTCTTCACTGAGGTAAGCCAACTCCTCGGCCCCTAAGCTAATTAAAATCCCTTCCAATTTCTCTTTGGAGCAATCACAGGTAAACTCCAGGGGCTGCGAAGCTAGGATCCGGTACTCAAAGCCCTGAAATAGCTGCCGAGCCAGTTCCTCCGGGGTATGGCCTTCCGCAAAAAAGCTGCTGACCTGGGGCAGCCCGGCCAGGTTAGTCTCCAGCCGGCTGATAAGCTCCTCAGGTACTCCCGGCATCAGTTGCACTAAAATGCCCCCAGCCCCTTTGACGGAATTATCCACATCAACCATTACACCTAAGGCAACAGCTGTGGGCGTCTGTTCAGATACGGCAAAGTAATTGGTGAGATCTTCGGCAATTTCTCCCGTCACCAAAGGAACACTGCCCGTATAGGGTTCTTTGAGCCCCAAATCTTTCGTAAGATATAGCATGCCTTTGCCTACGGCTCCACCCACGTCCAGTTTGCCGTCAGGACGTAAAGGCAAATGGACCTGGGGTTCGGAAACATATCCTTTCACCCGACCGTCAGCCCGGGAGACAGCCACCAATTGTCCCAGCGGTCCGTCTCCCACGACCCGCAGGGTTAAAGTGTCATCACCTTTTAAGTTCATTCCTTGCAAAGCCGCAGCGGTCAGCAACCTCCCCAGCGCCGCCGTAGCGGTAGGATATGTATTATGACTTTTCCGGGCCGCCTCGCACAGGTCAGTAGTGCGGGCCACAAAAGCTTTAAGCAGGGCATTTTCCGCAGTAGCGCGGATGGCATAATCTTGTCCCAATTGGTTTCAACTCCTGTATTTTTCATTCTCCGGTAGACAGAAATGAAACAGCTAGGTAAAATAAAACACATAGGCAAGGAGGTATGAGAGTGAGTCTTTGGCAGTTTATTGCAACACAGGGTCTGCTTTTTTTTCTGATGTTTTTTAGCGCCCTGTTAACCGGCGGAGGTCAAGGAGTATGGGCCAACCTGACTATGAACACCCTGACTTTTTTCACGGCAGGTTGGTTGCTGACCCGTTCCTGGCGCCGGGTACTGGATCGCTCCACCCTCTGGGCGCTGGTACTGGCTGCTACTTTAAGCTTTAACGGAGTCACCTACCTGATCGGGTATGCGGCCTATCTACCAATACCTGACCCGGTGGTGATCCTGAAGGATTTTGCTTTAGTGGGGCTCTTAACGGTTTTAGGAATTCTCCTGGGTTTAAGAACCTCAAAACCGGAAACTCGCTGAAAAAGTCAGCTCCTTTCCCGCAGGGTTTCCAGTAAGTTTTGAAAATAGGCTGGCAGGGGAGCAACAAAATCCATTCTGACTTGCCGGCGAGGATGGAGGAAAGTCAACCGGTAAGCGTGAAGCACTTGGGCCGTTAGACCAAAAGGGTTGGCCTTGGGCCCATAAACAGGATCCCCCAAAATTGGATGTTTGATATAAGCTAAATGGACTCGAATCTGGTGAGTCCGGCCGGTGTGAAGGTGAGCCTCGATTAAAGTATAACCCCGGAAACGCTCTTTCACTACATATTCAGTCACCGCCGGCTTGGCGTTGCCATCGACTACTGCCATTTTTTTTCGGTTAACCGGATGGCGGCCGATAGGAGCATCGATGCGTCCTCCCTCCTCCTCCACGTTACCGTGGACAAGAGCCCAGTAAATACGGCCCACTTGTCTTTCTTTTAACTGGGCGACCAGTTGCCGGTGGGCGAAATCATTTTTGGCAACCACCATGGCCCCTGAGGTGTCCTTATCCAAACGATGGACGATTCCCGGTCTTTTGGCCCCATTGATCCCCGACAGGTCCCGGCAATGGTTTAACAGGGCGTTAACCAGGGTTCCCCGGTAATTGCCCGGAGCCGGATGCACCACCAGTCCCTGGGGTTTATTCAGTACCAGCAAATCCTGGTCTTCGTAGATAATATCCAGAGGTATTGCTTCCGGAGCCAATTCGATCTCCTGAGGTTCGGGAATCCGCACCTCCAAAATGGCTCCTTCCGTCACCTTCGCATTGGCTTTACAGGGTGACCCGTTCACCAAAACCTGTTCCTCCTCAATGAGCTTCTGCACCCGGGAACGGGACAGTTCTTTAAGTTTACCCGCCAGAAACTTGTCCACCCTGAGCCCCTGGTCCTCTTTTGCGACTACAAGTTTTCTCCTGTCCATTATCTTATCTCTCTCTTTTTCTCTTCCGGAGATGCATGAATAATTTCCCAGCACAAGATAGCCACACCCAACACAATGGCCATATCGGCAATATTAAAAACCGGCCAGATCCGGAAATCAAAAAAGTCGGTTACATGGCCCAAAAGGATCCTATCGATGAGATTGCCCACGGCTCCCCCCAGTTGCAAGGCCAAACCAATCCGCAACAGTTTCTGGTGACGTCCGACCCGCTGGAAAAACACTAAAATAAACAGGATCACCGCCACTGCGATCACAATAAAAAAAGTGGTTCTATGGGCAAAGATGCCAAAGGCGGCCCCGGGATTTTGAACATAAGTCAAATGAAATAATTTGGGGATTAACGGGATGGACTCTCCGGGTACCATCATGGCCCGTACCAAATATTTAGAAACCTGATCAAACAGAATAATCGCTCCGGTAATCACGAGGACAGGCAAGGCAAAACCTCCTATGCTTTACAATTCTAGTTCATTTTAGCATAGGAAGAATCTCACTGCAATTAACCTCTCTGTTTTTCCGTATAGTCCCTGGCAATCATCCCTTCTTCATCTACCAGGTAAGGTATGGCGTCTACCTCCTCCACCCCCTCCAGGTCTTCGTCCCAATTCACGTAGACATTGGGATAACGGGCCCTTTCTTCTCCAAGATCTGAGGGTGTTTCGGATGTGCCGTAACGGGCTACCGCCTGCCAGGCATCTTCCCCGTCAAAATAGGTGGCTCCTTTGACACTTTGGTCTCCAAAAGGAGGCCGGATTACGTCCTCCTCCAACGGACGGAGATGCCGGTTGCCTTCGCCTTCCGCTTCCCGTCGACAAGCCACACAGTATTCCGCTTCCGGCATTACTTCCAGTCTCTCGTCACTGATGGGCTTCCCGCACCGGGTGCAATACCCGTAGCTACCTTGCTCAATCCTTTCCAAGGCTAGCTCAATTTGCTCCAACTGGATCACACCATCATCCCTTAAAGCCAGATCTTTGGCCCGTTCAAACAATTCGTTGCCCAAATCGCCGGGAGGATTATCATAGAAGGAAAGCTCACCGGTACTGTCCCGCATGGATTGGTGCAAGCCATCTTCCTCCATGGAACTGATTTGTTTTTCTAACCGGTTCCGTTTTTCCTGCAATTTGTCTCGATAATAATCTAACCTGCCTTGGTCCAATGCTGTTCCTCCTTTGTCAATATCGTTCCAACACCAGCCTGACCAGATGGGCGATGAAATCCCCAATGACCGGCAAATTCAGTAAAACCAGCCTTTGCAACAGATATAGCACCAATGCTCCCAAAATGGTGAAGCCCACCGCCGTTCCCAAACCCCTGGCCAGCCCGGCCAGAAAATTGATCTTCCACAGCCGTTTCGGATCATTAAACATCTCTACATACTCTGCCAGCCGCAGGCGCTCCATGCGAGTTACCAATTCTTCTGTTTTCTGTTGCAACTTCTCCCAGGATTCTTTCATCGGCCTCCCCTCCTAAGGTAGCCTATGGTTGAGGGTCAGCGGAGATTACTGCTGAGGATTAAGAGTTCATAAAAGCAGTTGAACCTGATCACCGTTTCTTAATAAAGCGCCATTCGCCTCATCGGTATCCACATGCAGTTCCAACCGGAAATCCCGCCGGACCCTGACCGCTACCTGCTCCATGATTAAAGCCCTTAAACCCTCAACCCGGACTTTGACCATACTACCATGCTGGAGCCGGAGTTCCCGGGCTGTTTCCTCCGGCATATGAATGTGCCGGGCAGCGATGATCACCCCTTTTGGCAAGGCCAGCATTCCTTTAGGGCCAAGCAAAGCTATCCCCGGAGTCCCTGCCAACTGGCCTGAAATGCGCACCGGTGGTTTCACTCCCAGCCGGTAGCTGGCGGTCAGGGAAATCTCCACCTGGCTCTCCCTGCGGCAGGGACCTACAATCCTGACCCCTTCAATAACCCCTTTAGGCCCTACCAAGGATACTACCTCCCGGCAGGCAAACTCCCCCGGCTGGCTTAATTCTTTTAAGGGCTGCAATTGATAATCGTCACCGAATAAGGCAGCCAAATCAGCCTCAGATAAGTGAACATGTCGATTGGAAACTCCTACCGGCACCAGCAAACTTTGATTCTGCTGCTGAGTGGACAGGGTCGGCATTTCCAGGGTGACTCCCACAGGCGGGCATCTCCTTTCCATCATTGCTGTTGCTCATATTATTTGGAGAGATTGCCTCCCCAACCCGTGGAAATGTTAGACAAAAAGAAAGCATAAATAAAAATAAAGGGACAAGCTTTGCTTATGCAAGACTCATCCCTTTATTTAGGGTAAGACAAAATGATATTATTAACGATTAGCCGATTTGTTTTAACACCTCGGCACAGCGGGAGCAAATGGTAGGATGCTCCGAGACGGTGCCAACAGTGTCACTGTAGTTCCAGCAACGTTCACATTTGCCGCTGGTGGAAGGTACAACTTTGACCTTTAAACCTTCCAGTTCTTCCGAAATAAAGGTTCCTTCCGGAACTGCCTCATCTTGGCCATGAATGTTCACTGCAGAAACGATGAAAACAGTGGGCAAATCTTTTTGTAATGGCAACAGGAAATCAGACCAGTCCTTGCTCAGGAACAGATCTACCTCTGCCTCCAGGGAATTGCCAATCTGCTTGGCCTTTCTGGCTTCTTCCAGGGCTTTGGCTACCTCTCCCCGGACCGCCAAAAGCTTATTCCACTTGTTTTCCAGTTCCTCATCCAGGTATTCCTGTTTAACCTCCGGCATGGAAGTCAATTGTACACTGACCGGAGCATCAGCGGGCTTGGGAATATACTGCCAGATTTCCTCCGTAGTAAAGGCAAGAATTGGTGTCAACAACCGCACCAGGGCATTGATGGTTTCGTACAACACAGTCTGGGCCGCCCGGCGGGAAGGATCGTCAGCCGCCAGGACATACAAACGGTCTTTGCAGATGTCCAGGTAGAGGGCACTCATATCCACAGCACAGAAGTTGTGAATACTGTGGTAGACGGTGTGAAACTCGTATTCCCCGTAAGCTTTTAACACCCGCTGAATCAGCTTGTGGAGCCTCAGCAACGCCCAACGATCCAGTTCCGACATCTCTTCATATGGTACCTGATGGATTTCCCAATGGAAATCAGCTAAGTTGCCCAGGATAAAGCGGCAGGTATTCCTGATCTTCCGGTAGGCTTCCGTCATCTGTTTCAGAATTCCCGGAGAGACGGCAATATCCTTCCGGTAATCGGCGGAAGCTACCCACAGGCGGAGAATATCGGCACCCATCTGCTTGATCACGTCTAAAGGATCGATCCCGTTACCCAAGGACTTGGACATTTTCCGTCCTTTCTCGTCGACCACATAACCATGGGTCAGGACGGAACGATAAGGTGCCTTGCCTCTGGTGGCGACAGCGGTGGACAGGGAGGAATTAAACCAGCCCCGGTGCTGGTCGCTGCCTTCCAGGTACATGTCGGCAGGCCAATGGAGTTCCGGCCAGACCTCCAGAACCGCGGCATGGCTGGAACCGGAATCAAACCAGACATCCATGGTGTCTGTTTCCTTGGCAAAAGAAGTACCCTGGCATTTGGGACACTTCAATCCCTCCGGCACCAATTCCCCGGCTTCTTTAGCAAACCAAATATTGGAGCCGTGTTCCCGGAACAAGTCTTCCACATGTTTCAGTGTCTCATCAGTGATAATCGCTTCACCACAGTCCTCACAGTAGAAAATGGGAATAGGCACACCCCAGATGCGCTGCCGGGAAATGCACCAGTCGCTCCGGTCGGCCACCATGTTATAGATGCGCTCCTCACCCCAGGCGGGAATCCACTTCACTTCTCTGATGGCCTTTAGGGCCGCTTCCCGGAAGCCCTCGATGGAAGCAAACCATTGTTCCGTTGCCCTGAACATGATGGGATGCTTACAACGCCAGCAGTGGGGATATTGGTGTTTGATGGTACCCTGGTACAACAAGGCACCGGATTGTGCCAACGCCTCGATCACCGCTTTATTGCATTGATTGGTATTTAAACCGGCAAAGGGCCCTGCCTCCTCCGTAAAGATTCCTTTATTGTTGACCGGGGAGATAATGGGCAGATCGTAACGGCGACCCACCTCATAGTCCTCCACCCCATGACCAGGTGCCGTATGGACACAACCGGTGCCGGCCTCCAAGGTAACATGATCACCCAGGATCACCAGGGAATCCCGCTCCAGCAAAGGATGACGGCAGACAACCCGCTCCAGTTCCTCTCCTTTGAACTCTTTGATAATACCTTTAACTGCCAGTCCGGTGGCCTCAGCAACCTGTTCCTGCAATTCTTTCGCCAGGAGCAGTTTTCCCTGGTCCGTATCCGCCAGGACATAGTCATAATCCGGGTGCAGGCAGATGGCCACGTTGGCAGGAATGGTCCAGGGGGTAGTGGTCCAGATCACTACAAAAGTCTCTTCTTCCGGTAGGACTCCTTTCCCGTCCACCACCGGAAACTTCACATAGATGGAAGCGGAACTTTTATCCGCATAATCCACTTCCGCCTCAGCCAGAGCAGTTTGGCAATCGGAACACCAATAAACAGGTTTCAAGCCCCGGTAAATAAAGCCTTTCTTGGCCATCTCCCCGAAAACCCTGATTTGCAGTGCTTCATACTCAGGCGTCAGGGTCAAATAGGGATCACTCCACTTGCCCCGGACCCCCAGCCTTTTGAACTGCTGCTTCTGCACCTCCACATACTTCATGGCGTATGCGGCACATTGCTTGCGAAAATCCACCGGATGCACTTCATGGCGCTTCAGGCCCAGATTTTTGATGGCCTGCTGTTCGATAGGCAGCCCATGGGTATCCCAGCCGGGAATATAGGGAGCATCGTAGCCCGCCATGGAATAGTACTTGATGATCATGTCCTTTAGGATTTTGTTAAACGCGGTGCCCAGATGAATATCTCCGTTGGCATAAGGAGGCCCGTCGTGCAAAATGAACTTTGGTTTCCCTTGGTTGTTTTCCTGTACCTTGTGATAAATGTCTATTTTCTCCCAGAATTCCAGTATTTCCGGCTCACGCTGGGGCAGATTACCCCGCATGGGAAAATCCGTTTTAGGCAGATTCAATGTCTTATCATATTCCATTTTTCTCACCTCGTTAATCCATGAATGGCAATAAAAATACCCCTCACCCAAAGGACGAGAGGATTCCCGCGGTACCACCTTTTTTGCCCAAGCAAAACTTAAGCCCCTTAACGCCATAACGGAGACGCCTCCGGAAACTCCTACAGCCTAAGCCTTCAAAGTTCCAACTCCCGGGTGATCTTCAGTAACGGCCCTTGATCCGGCTCTCACCTTTCCCGGACTCTCTTGACAAGGCCCACCGTACCTACTCTCCCGCTCATCGTTATTAACCTGATTTCAATATGTAAAAATTATATCACAATTACCGCTTGTGTCAAACTATGGTTGTTACACCCCTAAGGAACGTCTTTCTTCTTCCTCCACGCTGACGGCCACTTCTTCCTCTGCCCGGTAAACATCTGCATTCTCCGTCACCGGCTCTGCCTCTATCGCTCCAGACTCAGGGACATCTTCCTCTCCTCCTGCCAATTGCTGATCTAAGAGCAGTAATTGGGCCTGGAAAAAAGATTTCAATTGGGCACGATAGGCCGCTTCCAACTGTTTCAGCCTTTCATATTCTGCCTGAAGCTCATTCCTTTGGCGCTCTGCTGCTTTCACGATATTTTCGCCATGCAGGCGAGCCTTCTCCACAATCAAGGAAGCTTCTTCTTCCGCATTTCTTTTCACATCCTCGGCAGTCTCCTGGGCAAACACCAATGTTTTTTGCAAGGTTTCCTCGATTCTTTCATATTGGTTGAGTTTCTCTTTCAGATCCTCCAACTGTTCCTGTAAATCCATATTCTGACGATAGATCTGCTCATAATCCCGTAAGAACTTAGCCAGATAATTATCCACCTCTCTGGTATTATATCCCCGGAAGCTCTTACGAAAATCCTTGCCTTTTTGTAGATCCAAAGGTGTTGCTACCATTTTACTCCCCCTATCATTTTCCTGCCCTGAGCCTTTACAAAGAATGGAGAAAACCTATAACCAACCACTCCACCAACTGGATGACCAAAATAGCCACAATAGGGGAAAAAGGCAACAAGTTATAGGGCAACATTCTCTGGATGGGTCTCATCACCGGGTCGGTCACTTCATGGATAAATTTGACCACCGCATTGTAACGCAAATTGGGCACCCAAGTTAGGATAGCCCTTGCCAGAATGAGCCAAGTAAGCAGTTCAAAGGCTACACGCACCAACTGAATTAATGTATAGTTAATTGTCTTTCACTCCTTCCCCTGCCCCAATTCCCGGGCTCTTTCAAAGGCTTGCCCAACGGCTTTGATAATGGTCCCCCGAATACCCTGGGCCTCCAAATATTCCAAGGCAGCCGCTGTAGTTCCCCCCGGGGAAGTAACCATATCTTTTAGTTCTGCCGGATGCTTCCCTGTTTCCGCCATCATTTGTACGGAACCGGCCATAGTTTGCAGCATCAGCTGCCTGCTCAACTCCCGGGGCAACCCGATCCGTACCCCGGCATCGATCAATGATTCCAAAATAAGATAAACATAGGCAGGGCCGCTACCGCTTAAAGCAGTCACTGCATCCAAGCTCGCTTCCGGCAACTCGACCGTAAACCCTAAAGCGCTGAACAATCTGTCTGCGATCATAATATGCTCTGTCAAAGCATAAGTACCCCTGGCCAATACAGTAGCACCCTTGCCGACCAAACAAGGGGTATTGGGCATTACCCGGACCACCGGTACCTGAGCGGTCAATGCTGCTTCAATCTCTTTGACGGTGATCCCTGCCGCCACGGAAATAACCAGTTGTTCCCCGGTTATTTTTGAAGCTAAGGGCTTGAAGATATCCATATACACCTGGGGCTTCACTGCCATGACCAGCGCAGCAGCTTCACGGACTGCCTTAAAATTGTCCGTAGTAGTTTGAACTTGATAACGATTGGCCAAGTAATCGCGCCGGGCCGCAAGGGGATCGCTGACCAGTACTTGCTCCGGAGCATACAAGCCACTTTTAATTGCCCCGGCGGCCAAAGCCTCCCCGATAGCACCGCCGCCGATAATTGCCAACTGATAAGCCACCCATTTCACCTCTTATAACTGGGGAATTTTAACGGACCAAGGGTCTTCCTCATCCCAGTTTGGCTCTAAATCACCTGTTACTTCTACAATATTCGGTAGAAAAAGAATAATGCCGTGATTAATTTTTTGCATACTGCCATTTAAAGCATAAACGGTACCACTTAGAAAATCCACCACTCTTTTGGCCATATCCAATTCCATTCCCTCCACATTGACTACCACCGGATTACGGTTTTTCAGGTGGTCGGCAATAGTCTGGACTTGCTCGAACTTGGTAGGTTTGGAAACGGCCATGCGCATGGGATTAGCAGGACTGGGCAACCCTACCAAGTTTCCCTTTCTGGATTTAACAACAGGTTCTTCCTTCTCCGGTGACCTTACGGAAGGTTCTGTGTCCTCCTCTTCAATTTCATAACCGATCAGATTTAAGACCTTGTCCATTAATTTCATCTACCTTTCCCCCTTTAGCTTCGTTCTCCGAAGATGGCACTGCCAATTCGCACCATATTGGCACCTTCCTCTATAGCCACTTCAAAATCATTGGTCATTCCCATGGAAAGATAGCGCATTTCCACTCCCGGCAGCCCCAAATCGGCAATCTCCCCTGCCAGTCGAGACAAGGCACGAAAGACCGGCCGCACCGTTTCCGGTTCTTCCGTAAACGGTGCAATCGTCATCAGACCTTGCACTTTCAGACCGTCCATGGATTGGATCTGCTTAAGAAAGGGGAGCACCTCGTCCTGGTGCAGGCCAAACTTGCTTTCTTCCTCGGCAATATTGACCTGGACCAATACGGGTACCGCCCGCTCACAGGCCAGAGCCCTTTTGTTCAACTCCCGGGCCAGGGACAAGCGATCCAATGAGTGAACCAGAGCCACCTTGTCCACTATGTATTTGACCTTATTGGTTTGAAGATGCCCGATTAAATGCCATTCAACTTCCTGACCTATCTCCCTGTATTTAGCCGTCAATTCCTGGACCCGGTTTTCCCCCAGGCAGGTAATCCCTGCTACTATGGCTTCCCTGATCCGGGGAACTTCCACGGTTTTGGTAACGGCAATCAGTTCTATTTCCTCCGGTTCCCGTCCGGAACGGGCTGCAGCGGCGGCAATTCTCTCCTTTACTGCTGCTATTCTTGCTGCCAGTTCACCCATGTGAAATCCAACCTCCAAAGTCAAGTATTTCTACATCGCATTCAGGATTCCTGCTAAATTCTGGCTGTAATCCCACTAATGTGATGGCATTGACAACGCTTACTCCTCCATCAATAACTGGGGATTGGTAATGATCCTATCGCCCCGTTTCAAGCCTTCCACAATGCAGAATTCTTCGTTTTGCAGTTTAACGGTTACCGGTGTCCAGCGATGCCCCTTAGCAGTCCCTTTGAATACACCGGTTTCTTCCCTCTCCATGACCAGAGCCTCATTGGGGATTTTCATACCTTTTTCCTTAGCCAGGACCAGTCTGATACTCACTTCCCTGTCCCACAGGAAGTCTTCCCGGTGGAAACTCAAAATTGCTTCAGCACTGATTCCCCTGGCCGTTACCTTCATCACCTGTCCCTCATATTCTCCATCACCCCAAAATAAGCTAATCTTCTTGCCCGGCAAAGGGAAAGATTCCCAATGTTCCACATCAAACTCCAACCAGATCAAAAAAGGCTGAAGGTTGTCCACAATTTTGGCTATGGGTTCCCCCGGTTCCACCGTGGTCCCGTCCAGGGCCTCCCGTAAAGAATGAGAACGGAGCTCCAAATCAGACAAGTTAATCGTTTCCATCATCTCCGGTCTTAATACGTTTTCCAGGCCATCTGTATAATAGGAAACAACTCCGGGCCTCACTGCCAAAACAGGCTGCCTGTCCCCGTAGGGAGACAGAATATGGGCGATGGCTTCTCCTTCGGCCACTCTCTGTCCTTCGGGAACCAGCCGTTTCAGGATCCCTGTTCGGGGAGCAAAAAGCACAGTCTCATCCCGGATCACCACTGCCCTGTCAATGGCCAATTCCTGTGTCACGCTACCGGTTTCCACCATGTAATACCGGATGAAGGGCTTGATCATTAACAATCGCACCTGATCCCAATTGAGCCAAACAATTAAACCCAATACCAACAAGATCAGCACTTGCTTCAGCGGAAAAAAACCCTTTCCGGCAGTATTTTTTTTGATTCTTTTCTTTTTGGTAACTGTCATTTCAACATCATCAAGGACGCCATCCGTCCGGTCCGGCCCCCTTCCTTTCGGTGAGAAAAAAAGGTGTCTGTGTTGCAGCAGGTACACATACTGCTCACAAAAATATGTTCTTCTTTAACACCGGCCTCCTTTAAGGCTCTCACATTGGCCGCCCACAAATCCAGATGCCAGTGACCTCCGGCCACCGGGCGGAAAAACTCGCTGCTACCGGCAAATTGACGGTGAAAAACCTCCTTGACTCTCTGATCCACTTCATAACAGCAGGGACCGATCCCCGGCCCGATGGCTACCAAACAGTCCTCCGGCCTGGTGCCGAAGCAACTGCTCATTTTAGCCACGGCTTTTCCCGCAATCTTTAGGGCAGTTCCCTTCCAGCCTGCATGGGCCAGTCCGATGGCCGGTGTCACCGGATCCAATACCGACACAGGAATACAATCGGCATGGTAGGTGCTGAGCAGGATACCCCGTTCAGCCGATACCAAAGCATCCGTATCCTCCAAAGCGTCATCATAGGTCAATGCCCCCCGGCCCTCATCTCCGGCTTTAATTAATGCTACGCGATCCCCATGGACTTGCTTGGCCGCAACCATCCTCGTTAAAGGAACCCCTAAAGCGGTCGCTACCCGGCGGCGGTTTTCCAGCACATGCAAGGGATCATCATTGACGGTAAATCCCATATTTAAGGTATGATAAGGCGGCTCACTGACCCCACCGGTCCTGGCCGTAAAACCGTGACGGACCAATCCGGTGGCAGAAAAAGCAGCTACGGTCAATAATGATACGCCTTCACTTCTACGCCACTGAAACAAAAAAACCACTCCATCTCCCAGATTAGTAATCATTATATAACAGAAAGACCAAAGAATAAAAGGCCTGCCCCAAGGCTAAGCCTTACTAAAATAGCGTTATTTTGCAACATTCTTCGTCAACAGGGCCTGCAATTCCTCCATAAAGGAATGAAGATCCTTAAAGTCTCTGTAGACAGAGGCAAAGCGGACATAAGCCACTTCATCCAACTTCTGTAACCGTTCCATGACCAGTTCGCCAATCACCTTACTGGGTACTTCCCTTTCCATGGTGTTGTAGAGTTCCTTTTCAATTTCCTGTACCATCCGCTCCAGTTTGGCCAACTGCACCGGCCTTTTCTCACAGGATTTGATAATCCCCACCAACAACTTGTCTGGATTAAACACCTCCCGTTGACCGTTCTTTTTGATAACGATCAGGGGAACACTCTCCACCTTCTCATAAGTGGTAAAGCGCCGGCCGCAGCCCAGACATTCCCGCCTTCTTCTAATACTGGTACCTTCATCTGTGGATCTTGTATCCTGTACCTTAGATTCCGGATGAAGACAATATGGACATTTCACTTGGTATTTGACCTCCTTCAGGCTACCCAGTACAGCGAAGGACTATATTCAAAATTATAAATTTATTTAACCCCTTAGTCAAATACCAAGGATCACCCGGGTAACTTGTCCATTTCAGGCAGATCCGACAGGAAGATTACCCTTGCCCGGCAAAAATTATTTACAACCCATGTTTTGGCTCCGTATAGCCGGGAACTTCCACCAGAATTACATCAACGCCCAGTTTCCTGATCCTGTCCCAGGGGATGACAATATCATCGTTTTTACTCAAAAAGCCCATAAACCGGCCTGTGCCGGGTAGGATAATAGACTTGATCCGTCCTTCTTCCAAATCCAAGTCTATATCCTTAATCATGCCCAAACGCCGGCCGTCAACAATATTGACCACGTCCCGCATTCTTAAATCGGAGACCTTCAACACTTACGGCACCTCCATCCTGAAAACCAGCTTCTAATCATGTATATGAAGCAAGTCCAGGAATTGTGCATCAAAAAATCCGCCCGGTCGGCGGATTACGGCTGAAGACTAGTAGTCAATCGGTGTTAATCAGAGGGCTGCATTAGGGACAGCGGATTAGCGGTTTTGCAGCAGTTCCAGGGTTTTGAATTTCAACAGGGGCTTGGCCGTAGCAGAGTTGTCTCCATCGGACCGGAGACTGCGCAGGACTTCCTCCACGCTGGCTTCATCAGGCTGGCTTTGAGTTATATCAACAAAGCAGAGCGGGGGAAAGACCACACACCACCAATTGGCTCCCTGACCGCTGCCTAAGACAACCCTAATCGCTTTATATTCTCCCGCCGGCAGAATTAAAGAACCGTAGGCTTTAACGGGAAAAGGAAAGGTGCCATATTCTACCCTCACGGGCACTTCTTTACCCTTTTCTTTTAAATAACTCTCAGCCACTTGTTGGATCGCGGGCAAGCGGCTGTTAATCATTGTTTCCGCTTCCGCAACACTCCGGGACTGCCCGAAATCCCCTTCCAGTTCCTCCAGAATTATATCCCGCACTTCGTACTTCAGCTGCTGATCTGCCTCCAAATCGGAATTGGCAATGACATGGAGCCTCACTAAATTATCAGGGTTGTAGGCTATTTCACTTTCCCTGCTATGAACCAGTTGGCCGGCGACCAATAACAGCAACGCCACCAACACTAGTCCCCCAACTGTTTTCCTCATCGATTACTCCTCCCTCTCCTAGACGTATTTGCG
>JAAZDD010000068.1 GCA_012512955.1 Clostridia bacterium | reverse complement strand
CCATCAGGATTGGCCATGGGAACAAACCAAATGGTGGTGTTATCCAAAATCTCTCTTACATTATACCCCCCTACATTCCACGCGTTCTCATAGGCATGGGCATAAACTTCAATCATCTCCATGGCTACCATCGTGCCGATCCATTCCCGGGCATGACGACCGGCGTCAATTAATACGATAGCATCACCATACCCCAAGGAAACAGCGTAAATGCCTCTCCCGTACTCCGACTCCCCAATCACTTGGTAATTTACCAAATCCCCGTATCTTTCCGATAACTGCAAAATGTCCGCTTGCATCATTTCGTATGTATATTTTGTGCCTGTTTTTACTATCTCTAAAGCTAAAGCAGGAGAGCCGAAGGTTAGAAAGAGACACATAACACCCCATAACAGTGTTCTCCTAACCAAAAACACCAACATACCCCCATAAACATTTTGAGACTTAACACAACCCCCGATAACATCCTGAAAGCACAATAATAAAGCCATCGATTACTATCTTATATGCCAACACGTCCATTATATCCCATTTCGTTGAGATCTGGGTAGCCTATTGTAAAGTTTCAGTCAAAAGAGAAGGGAAAATATATAATGTGACTAAATATTACCATATACCCATTCTTTAGGAGGCACAGTTCATGCTGGAACATTTTAAGGTTAGTTATTACCGTCTGGAATTAATTGCGGGTAAATACGGTCTCCTTTTACCGCCTTACAAAGGTTCAACCTTTCGGGGCGGTTTTGGTACCGCCTTTAGAAAAATTACCTGCGCCCAAAGTCATACCGAATGCCAACCCTGCATTTTGAAACCGCAATGTCCTTACACTTACATTTTCGAGACTGCTCCTCCGGAAGACACCCAGGCCTTACGGAAATATGACAGCATTCCCCGCCCTTTTATCCTGGAACCTCCCATGGAAACCAAGACAGAATACCAACCTGGCGAAAGAATCTCTTTTGGATTGGTGCTGGTAGGACGCGCTATCGAATACCTGCCCTATTTTATCCTGGCCTTCAAAGAGCTTGGGGAACTTGGTATTGGCAAAGGTCGCCGCCCTTTTCAACTGGATAAAATTGTTGCAGTCAATCCTATCGATAACACAGAGCAAGAGGTTTACCAGGCGAATACCGGAAAGGTCCATAACCATAACTTGACTTTGACAGGAAAAACTTTTAACCGAGACTTCAATTTAAAGCCAGACAACCAGCTTACAATCCATTACCTGACCATGACCAGGGTCAAGCACGGTGATCACTTTATTAGATATCTTGAATTCCACATGCTGATCAGGGCCCTGCTCCGCCGTCTTTCCTCGATTCTGTACTTCCATCACGGTTTGGAATGGGAGGCTGATTTTCGTGCCTTAATCGATAAGGCAGAAACAGTCGACAGGATCAAGGATACTACCCGGTGGGTGAATTGGGAGCGGTATTCTAACCGGCAGGAAACCAAAATGCGTTTGGGGGGATTGGTGGGACAAGTCACTTACCAAGGGGAATTCAGAGAATTTATGCCTATATTGAAGCTGGGAGAACTGATCCATGTAGGCAAGGCCGCCACTTTTGGAATGGGAAAATATCAAATGTTGCTGTGAAGGAGGGTTATTAGCCTTGGTTTTGAGCAAGATTAAAGGCTCTTCCCTGCAACGTTCCCGTTTTGCCCGGATTTACTATATTGACCAGCAATTGCGGCACCAACGATATCCTAATGTACCCAAATTGGCTCGGGAATGGGAGGTACACCGCCGAACCATTGAACGGGATATTGAGTTTATGCGTGACCGGTTGGGAGCCCCCATTGCTTTTAACCGTCACCGAATGGGCTATTATTATACCGAGAAAGATTTCCAACTGCCCTCAATCAACCTGACGGAAGGAGAACTGGTTACTCTTTTCCTAGGACAAAAGCTGCTTAATCAATGTGCCGGAACGGTTCTGGAAGACTCTGTACGAAGCGCTTTTGAAAAGATCTACCTCTTTCTTCCCCAAAGTGTTTCAGTGGATTTTGATACCTTGGAACAAGCCATATCATTTGATGTGGAGCCTTTGCGGGATCCGGAACAACTAGTAGCTCAGGTTTACCAGCAACTGGCCACAGCCATTCACAATAGGAAAACAGTCAGGATTAAGTATCACACCATGTGGCGAGATGTCACAGAGTTCCGCAACATAGACCCTTACCACCTACGCTATTTCCGAGGGGCATGGTACCTCATCGGTTATTGCCACATGCGGCAGGATATTCGGATTTTTGCTTTAGACCGCATCAAGGAACTGAACGAAACCGCTAACATTTTCACTCCCATTCAAGACTTTTCACTTCCGGAATATTTGCAATCAAGTCTGGGAATCGAAATGGGTGAAAACCTGGAAGAAGTGGTCATTAAATTTGACCGGCACCAGGCCCGCTGGATCCGGGAACGTTGCTGGCATCCCAGCCAAGTTTTGGAGCCCCAACAAGACGGCTCTCTTATTCTGCGATTAACAGTCAGTGGCCTGGGCGAAGTAAAGCGATGGGTGATGAGCTTTGGCTCCCATGCTGAGGTGCTAGCACCGGCCAGTCTCAGGGAAGAAACAAAGCAAGAAATAGAAGCTATGCGGAGAGTGTATCAATCAGACCCCTTGTAAAACGGGGAAGGATCATGGTAAAAAACCTGTCTTCTTTTCAGTCCCCTTTTTTGGGAAACATGATCGCAATATATCTATTACCAGCAGCCCCATTTAATTCCAACGAAATCTTGTAAACTACTCACTAGCTGCAGCATAAATCTTATAGTAAATACCCTATCTTCAGGGGGAACGATAATGGCCCTTCAAATAGTTTTGGAAAGATTGATTGTTGTATTAATCCTCTTAATACCATTGAAGATTTGTAGTCTTTCAATAAAACTAAACATGCCGGAACAATGTATTTTGAAAATCGTAATCCGTATCGAAGTTACCCATCTCTAAAATCTACCGTATAAAACAAATATGGGCTTTACTATTCTTGATAGCGAATATATGTTCCCGGCTGTTTTTGTCGGGATCACCATGTACAATTAATCATACGCCAGATAAAAATTCTTATTACTCATCATAGATTGGAGGTTTTTGAATGGATTGGGAAACCGCTCGGCTGCAGGCGATTGAATGGATGCAGAACCGGGGTTGGAAACGCAAGTTAGCAAAAAAAAGAGGTGGAGAACAATCCCTTTTTGAGCACACTCTAATTCAACTGGACGTTTTAATCTCTCTTTTTCCGCTTCTAGGACGTAAAGAATCATTTAGGCTGAGCCTGGAAGAAATGCAGGTACTCTGGTTGGCGGCACTTTGCCATGATGTGGGTAAAGAAACCGAGGAATGGCAAACCTACATTATTGGCAAAGGAAACCCTACCAATCATTGTATTCCGGAACTGGCTCAGGAAGCAGTGCAAAATTTGTTAGATAAATATGGATGGGAGCAGACTCTACTGACCAGTGCCATCTCCGGGGTTCTACTCCATATGAAGAATGAACGGACTATTGGCAACGTATTACAGCAAGTAATTACCCCCCAACCGTTAGGACGTTGGAAACTGTTAAGCGAACTTGTTGATGCTGTACATAATCTTGTATCAGCCAATGGCCTGTTTCCTGCTTTAGCTAGCCTGGAAAGATCTATTTTGGCCCGACATTTAAAATTGACATATCACCAGGTGCTTTTAAGAGGCGCTTCTACATCTTTGCTACACAGAAGCGCTGTTCAAGCTTTTGATGCAGCAGGCTGGCAGCCTTTAATCCACTTCGTCAACGGGTCCATTTATGTCGCCCCTGGCAACTCCGATTTATCAATACCAACCAGGGAGAATATCAGTGAAATCTTAAGCCAAGTTGTAAATGAAGCAATGGGCCAAGATTTTACCCAACAGGTGGTAGGT